>DATCTP010000401.1:0-5181 GCA_036567885.1 Anaerolineales bacterium
TACGTCAAAACGCGCGCCCAGGCCGGGGCGACGTGAAGAAACGGGATAACGGCTCGGAATAAAGAATCAAAAGATGTCTCGTGGAAAACAGCCGTTCCCGGGTTCGATGCGCTTAGACTCAGCGCGATATGGATGAAATCAACGAACGGATAAACGCCGTCAATGGCTACGGTGAACATGGCAATAAGAATCAGACTTAGCGCGAACCAACCAAGCCAGCGCCAATCCAATTCGAGCAGGAAGGCGAGCACCAGAACGATCGGTGAGCTTTTGAGATGCACAGCCAAAGCCAGTGTCAATGCGGAAAGGAAGGATCGTTTCGGATACAGGAGTAGGCTCAAGAACACCAGATTAAGCACATAAACGTTGACCTGCATGTAGAACATGGTGCGAAAGAGCGGGGTATTGACCAATACAAAAAGCGTTGTGACAATCGCGGAAAAACGCGCCGAAAAGCCATAGTGTTTCAACACTCGGTAAAGCAAAATATAAAATAGCAATAGCGCAATAAAATCAGCGATCCATAAAATCAGCAGGAAATTATCTTCGCCCAGCGGCGCGATGGATTGCAACAGGGTTGCCCAGAACGGAGGGTATAGATATGTGTTGGGGAGCGGTTTATGTTGCGATAAAGCCGTGGCGGCTTCCAGATAATAAGTGTAATCACCATACCGGAAGCGTTCGCTCAGGATGTTGAGATACATGAACGCGGCGAGGAAGAAACCACTTACGCTCCAGCCGTTATCGGCATTGACTTTCTTTGCATAAAGTAAATAGATCAATAATCCAAGCAACAGCCAGGTGAATGCCACCGAGGCAAGTGTGATCGGCAGATATTCCAGCGGCCATTGCTCGATGAAAAGCTTGAAGCCCGGCCAGCCCCAGCGCAGCAAAATAAAGAATATGCTTGCGGCAATGAGAACCGTAAGCATACTCCATAGGAACATCGCCAGCGCAACGGGATTTTTATTTTTCAAATGCGTTCCTTTTCATTATCCTGCTGCCACGTAAGAAGCCATCACATAGCCGCGCAAACCATTCGGGTCGCGCACGTTGATCCATTGATTGGCAACACCGACTTTTGCGAGAGCCGAGTTCGACGGTTCGATAACTGTTAAGAACGTCCCTGCTTTTTCGATTCCAACCAATGAACCGGCCAGCGATGGAAATGCGCGCAGACGCAAGCCGCCGGGTCCCACCGCGCTGATCACTTGAAGCACCAATCGTTGCGGTTGGGAAGCTGGGTCTGAGGATGAAGTGGATGGAGTAGATGACGTTGGCGGCGTCGGCGCGGGGTTCGGCGCAGGCGTCGACGTGGAAGCGGGCGCGGGAGTCGATGTCGGAGCCGAGCCTTGAACTTGTTGCACGAACCACGCCGCGACATATCCCTGGTTGCCGGATGGATCAGACACATAAAGCCATTGATTGGTCACGCCGATCTTTGCCAGCGCGCCGGTTTTATCTTCGATCACTTGCAGTTGCGTGCCCGGCATTTCGGCGGCATTCGCTGGTGAATCAGCAGATGGCTGAGTGTGCAATCGCAGACCGGCTGTCGCGGTTGCAACCACTTGCACATATAAACCGGTTTGAATCGGAGTTGGCAATGATGTAGAAGGCGCGGGCGTGGATGGCGTGGTTGTGGTCGAGCCGCTTGAAGTCCCGGAGGAAGCGGATGAACCATTCGCATTGCATTGATACCAAGCCACCGCTTTGATGGCGCGTTGAAGCGGCTGTCCCTGGCTGAAGCGAGTCATCAACGTGACCGGGGTTGTCTCCGAAGGATAAGGCCATGGATCCTGGATCAAATAGTCATTGCCTTGCTGGGCATAAACGAGCACCCAGTGAGTTTGCAAACCGGGATCAGGCGAATAATCCACTTCAACGATCACGGGCTGCCCCGCCGCGAGTGAAGCGTTAATTTGGGAGATGGGCGCATCACTATTGGTGCAGATGGTCAAACCGGTGCTTTGGATTTGCGAATAAAGTTTACTGATGGCGCCCCATACTAAAAGTTCATCGGCGGTGATGCCGCCATTGGCGGTTAATTTTTGATTCAATGTGGCGGGAGTTTCAGTGAATCCCCAACTGCTGGAATACATTGCCAGGCTGGTCAGTGCGCAGCCTATATAACCAATCGTATCAGGACCGGGACCGATTTTGCTGTTCTTCCATTGCGGGTCTTGCTGGGAATAACTCACAAGGTTAAATGCCATATCGCCTCGCTTTCTGTATTGGATTATCGAATGATACACCTTTTTGAAAATTTATTCAGGCTTCTTTCGATCCAGCCAGAGTTCGTGGTAGCGGCGATTCCAATCGATGAGGAAACGATAGGCGATCACGATTCCCGTCGCGGCCGCGATCCAGAACTCGATCCCATGCAGACCGAAAATCCATAACGCGGGCGCGGTAATAACTCCAGTCAGCGCGCTGGCGCGCGCCGGATGGCGGGTAATCAAGACGAGAATAATGATGATTGCCACCGGTATGAGAAATGACAAAGGATTAACTGCCAATAATCCTCCGCCCGCGCAAGCCAATCCCATGCCGCCGCGGAATTGCGCGAAGACGGGCCAGCAATGCCCGATGACAGCACACGCGGCGGTGAGAGGAGTAATCCAAAACCATGAGGCATAATGGTTCTGTACTCCTGAACCATAATGCCATGCCAGCCATACTGGAACGAATCCTTTGGCGACATCCAGAATGAAGACCAACGCGCCCGGCGCAAATCCGGCTTGGCGAATCGTGTTCGTGGTCGTGGCGTGGCCCGAACCGGAGTCGCGCACATCGATTCCTTTAGCCAGGCGCGTGATCCAGATGGAAAAAGGCAATGATCCGCTTAGATAGCCAAACAAGGAAAAACCGAAAGCAAAGAGAATCACCATCATGGACCTTCGATAGATAAACTTGCAAAGATTAGAACACCTTTTTTGCTTTTTAGATTTGTAAGATTTTTTTTATTTGACTTTAATTTCCATTGGAAATATCGGTACAAATATCGAAGCACCGCATTTTTTTATTTTCAAATCTTACTTTTATGCAAGATTACAGATATGTCGGCGTTTTTTGCTGTTGTAATAATCTGGGGACATTATAAATATCACACGCTTGAGCAATTTAAAAACAATCTCAAAAATAAAAATGCTCACCCGGTAAAAGCCGGGAGCGTAAGCCACGGTCTAAAGCGATATATCGCAATGATTGCTTGGCTCAGAAGAATCACAAAATCATCTGGCGTCTGCTTGATCATTTTGTTTTTCGATAAGGAGAAAAATGAGTAAAACAGTTTACCGAATACGGAGCATCATTATTGCACTGGCGATGGCGTGCACCATCTATACCAGCGCGTATGCTTCATTTACCAATACTAGCGTTGTATCAGCTACAACAGGCTGCATCATCAATGTCCCTGTTCAAGATACGACCATTCAAGCTGCCGTGAACGCGGCCGCATCCGGTTGCACGATTAATGTCGCGGCGGGAAACTTCCCCGAGAAAGTCACTGTCAATAAACCTGTAAGCATTATCGGCGCCGGAAACAATACCACTCAAGCAAAGGGCTTCGTGGTCACCGGCTCGAATGTGGTGATTAAAAACTTTTACCTGACCGGCGTGGATTACGGGATTTATAGTACGGGGCCTTCCGGCGATTTTGAGAACAATCATATCTATTCCGAATCGCAAGGCGGGATTCAACTATCGCTTGGTTCGAACGGAAGTAAAGTTGCAAACAACAAGATGGATCATGATGGGCATTTCGGCATCAAGGTGAACAGCAATAGCAATTTGATACAGGGTAACGAAATCTCGTACATCGAGCAATGTCCGCCTGCTTTTTGCAATCCCGATGCGGACGGCATTTACTTCTTTGGAGCCAATAATACCTATGCCGGAAATTATATCCATGACATAAACTATTCCGATCCTTACAATGTGAGTCCGCATATTGATTGCTTCCAAACATGGAACAGTCCCGGCATCAGTGGGGTAACGACAATCAAGAACAATGTCTGCTACAACTCGAATGCGTCCGATGCAATCAATACAGGAGCATATACTTCTGGATTTACGATCAATAACGGCGGTTCGGGAACACTGATTATCACAGGAAATATAATTCGGACGTTCATAGGAATTGGAGAGTTTTCAGACTTTCCTGCCGCGCTGAATATCCAAATTACCAACAATACATTCATTGGTGATTCGTGGGTTCCGGCGAACGTCGGAGCAAGCGCGTTATTTCTTTCCTATGCCAACAATATCAGTCAATTCTCCAATAATTTGATCATCGGCAAACCACAAGGAATTGATATCAATAAAGGTGCATCGGTAACCGGCTCTCATAACTGGTTTTATGATGCGGGCACCAAGGAAAGTTTTGTTGGTTATTCTCCGGCAAATGACACGGTAAACATTGACCCGCTAATGCAAGCGAACTATTCTCTCGCGCCTAACTCACCCGCGTGTGGAGCAGGAGCAATCCCTTGTGGGTCAAGTGCGATAGTAGCGCCGAGCCAAACACCGACATCAACGCTGGTACCTCCTACTTTCACTTCCACGCCGATCATACCGGCGTCCAGCCCAACCGCTTCTCCCGCGTCAGCATTGCCCACTTTCACTTCCACGCCGATCATATCGGCGTCCAGCCCAACCGCGTCTCCTACGTCAGCATTGCTTACTTTCACTTCCACGCCGATCATACCGACAGCTAGTCCGACTGCTTCCCCCACGCTCGTATTGCCTACTTTTACATCAACACCGATCATACCAATAGCCAGCCCAACCGCGTCTCCCACGCCAGCATTGCCTACTTTCACTTCAATGCCGATAGCGCCGAGATCTAGTCCGACTGCATCTTCCGTGCCTGTACTGCCCAGCGCAACCCCAAAAATACTTCCAACGGCTACTTCAAAAGCGACAACTCAGCCGGTTTCAGAGAAGATTTATAACGATACCTATCACTACTTAAGGTTCTCATCATTCTGGCCGCTCGTTTCCAATAGTCAGGCATATAAGGATGAATACAAATACACGGATCGAATAAGTTCCTCTGTGAAGCTTACTTTCACTGGTCGATCATTCAGCATTCTCTACACTTCAGGACCAGATTATGGCAAAATGGATATCTATATCGATAATCGGTTAGTCGGGTCGCTTAATCAAAATTCACCTGACCTC
>DATCTP010000402.1:0-8674 GCA_036567885.1 Anaerolineales bacterium
CCTTGCGCCGTTTGGCGCTCTTGCTCAGTCATGCGATTGAACGCCTTTGGGGCTCGACAGATGTCATTCAATTTCAACCTTGTGTTACACTTTCGTGAAGTACTGAGAATCGAATTACCCGCCGCGAACGAAACAAAGTTCGTTGTGATCGAATCGGGTTCTGAATTCCCGCGTAAAGAACATGCGCCGCAAAGCTTGTATAATGATCAATTGAAATATTTTGTAGAATGTTTGATGAAGAGACGTATACCCATACCCGGCGGCGCAGAAGGATTGATAAATATGAGAATAGTGGATGCGGCATATGAATCGAGCAGAACGGGAAAGGTGGTTGAATTATGAAGATTGTGGTCATCGGCGGCAGTTCGATCTTTAGGTTTGACTGGCGTTCAGGGTTATATTATGAATTCTGCCAAGAACTTTAGTCGCGAAGATATAGAAACAATTGACCTCTTGCACAAGTGTTTGTAGGGCGGGTTTGTAACCCGCCAAAGTCTGCGTTTTCGAAAACCGTCAGGCTACAAGCCTGACCTTAGGACTTTCGCAAGAGGTCTAATATTTGTCTGGCAGATTGTTCTGCTCATTTTGGAACGATAGCATTTCTTCAAGTTCTTGCATCGTATAATAGGATGACATGCAAGCTGATGCACTCTAGGTGCATATTGCTGTTTTGCAAAGGTATTAGATCTCGAGGAATAATTGCCATCTAAATTTATAGCCGCCAACGAACTGAATAAAATGGTGTCTCAGCAGGGGCTGGAACCATTTCTAGAGTCGACGCGTGTATCGGTTGCTTTATTGAGTTCGGACGGACATTTGGTTTCGACCAATCCGGCGTTTGAAGGGTTGAAACAAATTTTGCCGAACGCGAACACGTTCCGAGAAATCGTCGCCTCCGTAGCGCGGACTGAATTTGACCGGTTGTTACAAAGCGTAAAGCTCGATCATAAAGCGATTCAAAGCGATCTGGATTTTGGATTGGAGAGTCAGCCGCGCCGTTATACCTGTCTGTTCGTTCCGCTGGAGGATGGGCGCGTCTTGTTTTTTGGCGAACCTGTTTTTACCATGTTTGATCTTCCCGAAAAATACCAGCGTTTAATTCAAAACTTTGAGCGCGTCAATGCAGAGTTGAAGGAAACTCAGCGAACGTTGGAAAGAAAGCAGATAGAGTTGAAAGCCGTAATCGCCCAGGCGGACGAAGTATCGCACACTGATTCCTTGACTTTGCTTTCTAATCGAAAACAAATCATCGCCGATCTACAGCGTCAGGTGACATTCTCTGACCGCTATCAAGAGCCGCTTTCCATTTCCATGCTGGACTTCGATCATTTTAAAAAGGTCAATGACACGTACGGCCATTCCGCCGGCGACGAAGTGCTGCGGGTGATTGCTGTGCAATTGCGCGATCACGTCCGCTCGCCGGATATGATCGGACGGTACGGCGGCGAGGAATTTTTGGTATTGTTACCCAATAGCACGGTCAAAGCCGCGAGCGAACAGGCGGAACGTTTGTGTAAATTGGTGAGGTCCACGCCAATCGTTTCTGGTGAAAACGTTATTCACATCACGATTAGTATTGGCATCGCCCAATATCGGATTCATCAGGAAAACTGGCAACAGCTTCTGGATCGTTCCGATCAAGCGCTTTATCAAGCCAAGAGAAATGGCCGCGATCAATGGGCGGTCATTGAATCATAGAAAAGAAAGAGAAAGGAATTTCCATGTCCAAGGTTGATTTTCTAGTAAAGGATTTTCTTGCTCAAAAGAAAATCGCTATCGTCGGCGTTTCAGATAAACGCGAAACGGGCTGCAATTCGAACTATCTCAAATTCAAGGATGCCGGATATCAAGTCTATGCCGTCAATCCGCATATTTCTACCTATGACGGTGCGCCGTGTTATCCCGATTTGAAATCCATTCCAGAGAAACCCGATGCGGTCTTCATTCTTGCTAATCCAAAAGTGACGGATGAGATGGTCCGTCAATGCGTGGATTTGGGCATCAAGCATGTGTGGATGCACTGCATGATGGGCACCAAGCCCGGTTTAGCGGCAGGCATGACCAGCGTCTCGCGGGAGGCGGTGGAATTGTGTAAAGCGAACGGGATTACGGTCATTCCGGGGACGTGTCCGAATCAATTTTTGAAACCGGATTTCGGTCACGGCATGATGCGAATAATGTGGCGCACATTTGGCTTCCTTAGTGTAAACTAGGGGAATGTCCACAAACACTGTTGAGAATCTCGAAAGCGAAAAAATAAAATTTCCTCTGCATGGCTGGCTAGGATTGATTCTGGCTGGTCTCTTTTGGTTCCTTAATTGGAGTTTGCCGGGACCGCGCACGAATTGGGGCTTCTTCCCGATGTGGCTGGGGTATTGTCTGGCGATTGACGGATTGGTTTTTTGGCGGACGCGCACTTCTCTGCTCACGCGCAGTTGGAAAAAATATATCGGCTTATTCGCGATCTCTGCGCCTGTGTGGTGGCTCTTTGAAGCGCTCAACCTTCGCACTCAAAATTGGATTTATCTTGGTATAGAAATATTTACGCCGTTGCAATATGCCATTTGGACAACGATCAGTTTCACGACAGTCATTCCCGCCGTCTTTGGAAGCGCGGAATTCATTGCCAGTTTTGATTTCATCAAGCGCATCCAGCGCGGACCGGTAATCGGCTCCGATAAACTGACCACGATCGGCTTCTTCATCCTTGGCTGGCTGATGCTCGCTTTGACACTGCTCTGGCCGAATATTTTCTTTCCGTTTATATGGATGTCCCCGTATTTCATCATTGAGCCGCTCAACGTCTGGTTTGGGAATCGCTCGCTGGTTGATTGGACGAAAGCCGGGGATTGGCGTCCGGTGATTTCACTTTGGCTGGGCGTGTTGCTAACGGCTTTTTTCTGGGAGATGTGGAATTATTTTTCGTACCCGAAATGGATCTACCATGTGCCGTGGGGCGGATGGCTCCATATCTTTGAAATGCCGTTGCTCGGTTATGGCGGCTATCTGCCATTTGCGCTTGAGTTATTTGCTATTTATCATTTTATCGTTGGCTTGCTTGGAGATAAAACCACAAATTATGTTCGGCTTGATTAAGATGCGCTTTAGTTTTGCATAAGGAGTTTAAAACATATGCTTCCCGTGTTTGCAACGAACCGCCTTGAGGTTATTATCCTGTACGCGGCTTTTGCCATCTGGTTGTTGCCGGAGATCATCTCGTCTTTTACAGATCGCTTTGGAAAAGTTTTGACGGTGAATGACCGCGCTTCGGGCATTGTTTTGCTTGTTTGCATTTGGCTTGGGGTTTTCGTATCCATCAACATTGCTTTTGCCGCTCGATCATTTGCCATCCTGTGGCATCGGACTTCATTGTTTGCCATTGGCATATTTCTGATGCTGGCAGGCGTGGCGTTCCGCTGGTATTCGATTCGCATCTTGGGAAAATATTTTACGCGGCAGGTTGCCATCCAACCGGGACAAACCGTAGTAGAGAACGGGCCTTATCATTGGATCCGTCATCCGTCTTATAGCGGGGCGTTGCTGACGATCTTTGGAATGGGATTGGCTTTCGGAAACTGGTTGAGTCTAATTGGCGTCATGGTACTTGCGTTCATCGGATACAGCTATCGCGTTTCGGTGGAGGAGAAAACACTGGTCAGTGCCTTGGGTGAACCGTACCGTCAATACATGAAACGCACCAAACGTTTCATTCCGTTTGTGTATTAGCGCGGCGCGTTTTATTTACGGAATTGCTTTTGTGAATTGCGTTTTGCAACTCTGCGTTTTCTTCCTGTGATCATCAATTTCTCAATCCAACCCACGAATGGTTCGGGCGGCAAATAGTCCACCAGTGACCACTCATCAAGTCCGCGTGATTTCAGCACTGCGTTGGCGGCTTTGATTCCGGTGGCGCAGGCGCGCTCGAGGAAGAAAGAAGGCATCGGGTCCCGCACCCAATCCCCGGCGCAGAAAAGATTCGCCCAAGGCGTTTCGATTCCGAGATGACGTTCCTTCGATCCGAGGCTTGGCAGCGTATGCGTCGCGGCGTTGCGTTGGATGTGTTGGTGAATTAAATGCCCGCGCAGTTCAGGATAGACTTGATAAAACTCAGTAATCACTTGCGCCAATAAAGCTGCATCCGCCCGTTGTAAAATTTCCTGCGGTCCATAAATATGTACTTCAATCGCAGAGCCGCCCGTCGCCTTATTCCATTTTCGGTACGGCGCATAAATTCGATCCAGCCAGAAAAAATTGTGCATCACAAAATCGCCGGTGAACATCCCGCTTTCCGGTCCGGGTTTGGGCGTTCGGTCAAACCACAGACGCACAATAGCGTTCGCTAAACTGCGCGGGAAATACAAATCGTTTTCACCGAAACTGTTTTTGATGAGGAATGACGCCGCGGAAGCATCCACCGCTAAAATGATTTGATTTGCGCTGAATGTTTCTTCGCCGCAATAAGCTTTCCAGGTCGGACCGCCCTCGAGGCGGTTGACTTTTTCCCCAAGCCGAATTTCGCCTCCGAGTTCGCGGACTTTATTTGCAAGCGGTTCGATAACCGATGTGCCTCCATCCTCAGGCAGATACGAAAATGCCCACGCGTCGCGTCGCAGGATCGTGTAAAAGCGCAAGAAGGCAAGGAAACCTGATAACGGAATCTCCTCGGCGTGCGTGGAGAAACCATTGCGCGCCAAACCGATGAAAAACGCGCGGATGGCCGGCGTCCAGTTTTTGACCGAATCGCCGAGCGTTAAACCTTCCATCGGCTGATCTTCGCCGAATGGGTCAATGCCCACGGACATGATGAGCAATGACCAAACATGGAACATTCTGGATATGTCGCGGAGATCGATCGTCCGCCAAAATCGAGGGCGCAGAAAAAGTTGAATGTAATGTAGTGGCGCCGGAAAAATGCTGTATCGTATGGCGCTGCCGACCGCGGCTTTGCGCGTGTTATAGCTGTCGCGATAAATCCACAATTCTTCCTGCGACGGCGTGAAGACCGGCCGCAGATGATGACGCGCCAGCATGGATTGCAGATTGCGATACTGTGACCAGATCCCGTGCACGCCGTGCTCCAAACGAAAATGCCAGCCTTTGACCTCGACTTCCTCGCTGCCTGCCAATCGTCCGCCCAAAAAACGCGGATCGGCTTCCAAGACCAACGGCTTCAAGCCGCGTTCCGCTAGATGCAGAGCCGCGCTTAATCCCGCCATTCCGCCGCCGATGATCAAAACGTCGCTTTGCCTTGACAGTTCATCCGGCGGCATACGTTTTTAGATTTCCCTTGCGGCTGGCTGGATAACGCAGGTATTCATACAAAAATGTCAAAGGCTGGGTTTGCATCAAGGATGGTTCGATGTAACATTGCTGGAAGCAACTGTGACAGGTGCGCGGCGGCTGTCTGTAAGCGGCGTGCGCCTTACTCCAGGCTTCGTCCCACGTTTTGACATTGAGTAAATTCACGGGTCGTCCGCCCTGACCGTTATTTGCTTTTTCAAACGGTCTGCATGGATACGTTAAGTCGCCGTTGGGCATGATGCGCGGCGCAAGCGTGGGATAGCAGTCATAAGGCTGGAAGTTAATCAGCGTTTGAAGATAAGCCATGCTTCCCGCAATCGGCGCGCCGCGCTTTTTGTAAGCGATCAATTTTTCGATGAAGGCTTTGTATTCTGAGGAAACTATCAATTCGTGCCGAACCCAATTATTGACGGCTTGTGGCGAGAACGAAATCAACAGATGATTTTCAATGCAAAATTCAAGTAAGGCTTCCGCATCGGGAAGAGTTTCGGGCGAAAGCACTGCGTTGACCATCATCTGATATCCAAATTCTTTTTGTCGCGCTGCGTAATTGCGGATGTTGGTGTGAATGGATTCTGCCGAGGCTTGCGGCACGCCGATGGTCTGCGACCAGCTTTCGGCGTTTAACGAATCGAGGCTGACGATTAAACGGTCAACGAATGAAAGCGCGGCGTCATGTTTTGCAAGCAGGAATCCGTTCGTGATCAAAGTGATTTCGCGGAACTTTAATTCTTGTTTTGCGCGCGTTAGCAATTCATCAATATCCGGATGCAGAAATGGTTCGCCGCCGGTGATGAAGAGTGCATCCACGCCGGAACGGATAACGCGCAAAATCTTCATCGCCTGATCGAGATGAAGCGGCGGCTCGGCATGGTCATTGCGGCGCGCACCGAAATCTTCGCAGTACGCGCAGTTCAAATTACATTGCGTGGTGACGTAATAAATTGCCACGCCTGGATTTAAATGACGGTCGTTGCGTGCAAGTTTGATTAAGTTGGATGCGTAATTTAGCATTGGATGGATTATACAGGCAGTTGCCCGATGCCCAAATTGCAAACAGTTTTCAAATTGGAAGAAGATAAAGATTTCACCACTGAGACACAAAGGACACGGAGATTTTTTGTGCCCCAAGAAAAGCTTTGTGATCTCTGTGCCTTTGTGGTGAGCATTCGCAGTTTTCACTCCAGCCTGCACAAGTGCTGATACAATGGGAGAACCATGCCGAAGAATATTGAAATCAAAGCCCGCGTCCGCGACTTTCCGGAATTGAAGCGGCGCGCCGAATCCTTGAGCGATTCGCCGCTGGAAGTGATTCCGCAGGAAGACACATTTTTCGTGACATCCAAAGGCCGACTTAAATTGCGCGTCCTTGCACCGGATCGCGCTCAATTGGTGTATTACGAACGTCCCGATCAGGATGGTCCGAAGCGTTCAGATTATTTTATATTCAACACGAACGATCCAGAAAATTTAATGACCGCGCTCAGCCCGGCGCTGGGCGTCCGCGGCGTTGTCAAAAAGACGCGCTATCTTTATCGGGTTGGACAAACGCGCGTGCATCTCGATGACGTGGAAGGATTAGGTCAATTCATGGAATTGGAAGTTGTTCTGCACGACGATCAGTCCGATGCGGAGGGACAACGCATGGCGAATGATCTAATGGAGAAATTAGGTATTGTGCCTGCCGACTTAATAGAAGGTGCGTATATGGATCTGCTGGAAAAATAACATTGCAGGGAGAACTCATGTCTAAAGTCAAAGCCATCAATCATATTGCCGTTGTGGTGGACGATATGGAGAAGTCGCTTTCGTTCTGGCGCGACGCCCTCGGAATGGAGTTGCACGAATTACGCGACGTGCCCGCGGAAAAGTCGCAGGTTGCGTTCTTGCCGTTGGCTGGATCGGAAATCGAGTTGGTCCAGCCGACTACCGATGATTCCGGTATTGCCAAATATCTCGCCAAACGCGGACCGGGAATGCATCATATCTGCGTTGAAGTGGATGACATTTATGGAATGCTGGCGCAATTGAAATCCAAGGGGATTCGTTTTATCAACGAAGAGCCGCGTATCACCGCCGATGGAAAGAAATATGCCTTCGTGCATCCAGAATCCACGAGCGGCGTGTTGGTGGAGTTGTATCAAATCTGAGATGTCATTGTTGTAGATCGGATTAGCGGTCTAACCTACAACACGAACGTTCATTCGTTATAATAGAAGCCATGCTGGAAAACATCGAGTCGATCCTCCACGACCAGTGCAAACTTGACAAGTCGAAGCCGATCATTGTCGGCGTATCTGGCGGGCCCGATAGCTTGTGCCTGATGGAAACGCTTCGGCAAGCCGGTTATCACATCATCGTCGCCCATTTCAATCACAAACTGCGCGAGACGGCGGATGTCGAAGCGAACGCCGTCGAGCAGACCTCGACTCGCTTGATGATCCCTTCCGTCATCGAAAGCGCGGATGTCAGCATTTATGCGGAAAGCCAAAGCCTTTCATTGGAAGAGGCGGCGCGTAATTTGCGATATCGTTTCTTGTTCGCGCAAGCGCACCGACTCCATGCACAGGCGGTCGCCGTGGGGCACACGGCTGACGATCAGGTGGAAACGGTGTTGATGCATCTGATCCGCGGTTCAGGCATGGCGGGACTTCGAGGCATGTCGTTTCGTACGATCCTTCCAACCTTCGATGCGGATATTCCCATCGTCCGGCCGTTGCTGGATACGTGGCGCGAAGAGACGGTGGCGTATTGCGCTGCCAACGGTCTCCGTCCGCTTTATGATGCCAGCAATGATTCGCTCAACTTTCTTCGCAACCGATTACGCAACGTTTTGATTCCCACGCTCGAAACATACAATCCAAAATTCCGCGAAGCGATTTGGCGCACCGTGCAATCGCTCAATTCCGATTATGCGATTCTCAAAGAAACGCTTAATGCCAATTGGAGCAAGAGTCTGATCCTGCAAAACGATGAATATGTGATGCTCGACTTGCCGTTTCTATCCAAATGTGCCGCCGGATTGCAGCGTCACATCATCCGCCGCGCGGTGGAAAGCCTCCTGCCCGGACAGGAGACGGTTTTCTCCGTCTTGGAGCGCGCTTCCAACTTTATAGCGGACTCTGCTCACGTCCGCATTGATCTGACGGGCGGCTTAACTTTATTCCGCGAGGGCGACGCGTTGTATGTTGCCAAGCCGAACGCGGAATTGCCCTTTGATCGCTGGCCCCAAATGCCCGCTCAAAAAGATTTCATGAGCGTCTCCGTGCCGGGACAAGTGGATCTTTCCGGCGGCTGGAAATTTTCAGCCGAGAAGTGGCGGCTTCCCGCTCTGGCGTGGGAGCAATCGTCTCGGAATGAAGATCCGCTTCAG
>DATCTP010000403.1:0-7640 GCA_036567885.1 Anaerolineales bacterium
AAGCCAACGGTTATCGTCTGGTAACGCCAACCATTCAAACGACAGCAGAATTGCCGCGCTTCTTTCCCGCGCCGTTAAGGTTCAATTGGGGCTTCTTCCTAGGTCTGGCTGTTGCGGGGCTTGTCTATTGGTTCTTATTCAAGACTACCTTCGGCTTTGAAATCCGGGCAGTTGGATCCAATCCTAATGCGGCCAAATACGCCGGGATGAGCATCGTCAAGAATTTCGTTCTAGTTATGGCATTGAGCGGAGCGCTGGCTGGGCTGGCAGGCGCAGCTCAAGTGTTGGGCACCGACCATTGGATTGGGCAGGGCTTTTCAGCTGGATATGGTTACGATTCAATTGCACTAGCATTGTTGGGAAATAGCCATCCATTCGGAGTTGTACTGGCAGCGCTCCTTTTTGGGATTCTTCGCAGTGGCGCAACCAGTATGCAATCCCTCGCCGGAATTCCGATTGATATCATCTCCGTCATCCAAAGCCTGATCATTATCTTCGTTGCCGCCCCGGAAATCATCCGCTGGTTATACCGTTTGCGCACGATTCGCGTCGAACAGACTGTGCTCACGCGCGGCTGGGGACAATAGCCTGAACAAGCGAGAATCCTATGACCACACAACTGGAATTAAAGAAACAAAATATTTCTGATACTCGGCGAATTGCCATTGGCGCATCATTGCTGGTGATGGCTGTTTTGATGTTCCTTCTCTTTGTGCAAAATACCAAACCGGGTCAAACCGCGACGTTTGGCACCAATCTTTCCGGACCGGATAAAGCGATCCCGATTCCGGATATCGTCTTACCCGTTCAGCCAACTCTTTATCTATTGATCGGCGTGGTGGTTGTGCTGGGCGTTTGGGAATTGTTCCGCGGCACGCGGTTGACGGCCTGGTTGATCAGCATCGCGGTTTTTTGTTTCGTTGTTTCTTTCTTGGTTTGGGCCACGCAGGATAACTCGTTTAGTCTGGTAGGCATGCTCGGCACCACCCTGATCAGCGCAACCCCGATCGCTCTAGCGGCATTGTGCGGAGTCATGAGTGAACGATCCGCAGTGGTCAACATCGCGATCGAAGGTATCCTGCTAATTTCGGCGCAGACCGCGGTCGTCGCCGCAACCATGACGCACAACCTTTACGTTGGATTGATCGTAGCGATACTGACGGGAGCAGTGGTTGCCGCCGTCCACGCGGTTTTTGTCATCCGCTTTAGAGTGGATCAAATCGTCAGCGGCACGGCGATCAACATCTTTGCAACCGGAGCGACATCCTTCACCGCCAAATTTTATCTGGAGAAACAGATCAACTTATTTAACAATTCAGGAGTTTTCCCGTCCATTCCCATACCTTTTCTTTCAAAGATTCCCATTCTGGGTCCGGTACTCTTCAATGAGGATTTGATCTTTTACATGACCATCATCTTGGTCATCCTCGTGCATTTCCTGCTCTTCTATACTCCGTGGGGTTTGCGATCCCGCGCAGTCGGTGAACATCCCAAAGCCGCTGACACGCTCGGCATCAATGTGTATTGGATGCGCTATGTCAACGTTATCCTCGGCGGAATGATCGCAGGCGTGGGAGGCGCGTACTTCACGATTGGTTCCGTGGGACGCTTCGACCAAAACATGACCAACGGCAAAGGGTTTATAGGTTTAGCCGCCATGATCTTCGGCAACTGGAATCCGATTGGCGCATATCTGGCCTCTTTGCTGTTTGGCTTCGCTGATTCGCTTCAAGTCAAGATGCAGATCCTCAGCATCCCCATCCCGTCCGAATTCCTTGCCATGGCTCCGTATATTGTCACGATCATCGTTCTGACCGGCGTGATCGGGCGCGCCATCCCGCCCGCCGCAGACGGCAGTCCGTACGAAAAACAATAATCTTCTTCAATTTTTCGCGTCTTTCTGGAAAAGAGCCGGTTTGCCCGGCTCTTTATTTTCCAAGGGCGGTTTTTCTCGAATAGGAATTAACGGGGGGTATCCCTTTTCAGGGTTTGAATTAGAATCCACTGTATTACTCAAGAGGAGATACCCATGAAAAAGAATCATATCGTTCTGGCAATCGCAGTGATTATCGGCGCCATGCTGGCTTGCAATCTGCCATCCAACAATTCAAGCCCGCAGAATCCGGATGCGGTTCTGACTGCGGCGGCTCTCACAGTTCAAGCCCAGCTTGCCGCAAATAATACGCCAACTGTAATTCCTGCAAATACCGCGACTTCCGCACCCTCTGCGAACACACCGACATCTACATCGGTTCCGTTGCCAACGCTTCCGACAATACCAGCGGCGACAGCCACATCAAACTGTGATAATGCTCTTTTCATTACAGATGTGACGTATCCCGATAACACCATCGTTACCGCCGGTTCAACATTCACCAAAACATGGCGACTGCAAAACACGGGCAGTTGCTCGTGGACGCCATCCTATTCACTGGTGTTCGTAAGCAATAATATTATGAACGGTCCCACCGTTCAGGCATTGAGCGGCAACGTCAACCCTGGACAAACCGTGGATATCTCTGTCAACTTGCAGGCGCCATCCAGCAATGGAACATATAGAGGCGACTGGGGATTGCGGAATGGAAGCGGCGTGATCTTTACTCACTTCTATGTGCAGATCAAAGTCAACAGCGGAGGCGGAGGGGCGTTTGCGGTAACCAGTGTGAACATGTCGGTCTCTGGTAGCTGCGGAAGTTTTCATATCACTGCTAATATCACAACCAATGCTGCCGGGACAGTAACCTATCACTGGATACGAAGCGACGGAGCAATAGACACTGCTTCGCATTCACCACTGGTTTACTCCTCTGCTGGAACTCAGTCGGTTAGCACCGATTGGTTTACTACCAATCCAGGCGCAAAATGGATGGATATTTATATCGACGCACCTAACCATCAGCAGTTTGGACGGGCTAATTTCAGTTGTCCGTAACATGAGAATAAGATAATATAATTACAAACGCCCGGCTGCCTAGTCGGGCGTTCACTTTTCAAAACGGGTATAATTATTTATTGAAAGAAAGGAAACAAATGAAGTTCAAGTTCAATTTAATCTTAACCGTTATCACCGCTTCGGCTCTTGCACTGACCTCGTGCGGCGCGAACAATGCCTCGATCATTGCCACCTCGGTCGCGTCGACAGTACAAGCCCAAAACACGCAATCGGCATCCGTGACGGATACCCCCTTGGCTCTCGCGGCAACCTCTTCTCCCGCAAGCACTCCCACTACTGGCACATTGGCAGCAGGCACTCCAGCCGCGCCGTCCACACTGACGCCTTTTATAACATCCCAAGCCGTGGCTACCAACTCTTCGCAGTGTACCGCGGCCGCTACGTTCGTTAGTGAAACCATTCCAGACGGAACGATTGAAGGCCCTGGCGCGACATTCACAAAAACCTGGAATATCCAGAACACCGGCACATGCCCCTGGGATTCGACCTGGAAATTCGTCTACGTCTCAGGCGATTTGATGGGCGCAGCGATTTCTTATCCTCTGACGTACACCGCCCCAAATCAGACTTTGAATTTTTCCGTTGTGCTTACCGCTCCTGTTGTCGAAGGCGGCTATCGAGGCTATTGGGAGATCGTATCGCAGTGGGGCGCCCCGGTTCGCGACAGCGGCTCCGGAAATCCTTTTTGGGTGGATATTAATGTAAACAGCGGAACACCGGGTTCAGGCACACCCACGGTATACGGCATCACATCAGTAAGCTATTCTTACGGAACCACCAATAAGCAGAATCAACAAGCCATTCCTGGTGTTAACGCAGGGTATTGCACAGGTGGAGCCAATATCTTTTTAACAACTTTTGCAACTATATCTGCAAGCGGTCCCTTGACAGTAACCTATTATTTTCAACATAGCGACGGTCCTCACAGTCCGCCTCAAACCCTTACCTTTACCAGCGCAACTTCCAAAACAGTAAGTGATACTTGGCCTATCCTAGTTCGTTCGAATGATGGTTCCTACTGGGAAGCGATCGTTGTTACTTCGCCAGTCCACACAAACTATCCAAACACATACGCGGTCTTCGACAAACAATGTCAATAAGTAAAAAGCCGGTGCGCTCGCACCGGCTTTTTATTCGGAACTTTTCGCAAATGTAAATCGTCTTGATAAATTGGATATACTTATCCAATACGGAGGCAGCCATGAAGAACAAAACTCGATTGTTATACGTGTTGCTCAGTTTTCTGATGGCAGATTTAGCCTGTAACCTGCCATCGGTAGCCAATAGCACGCCCCAAGCCGCAACCGCGAACGCGCTTTACACTTCCGCCGCGCAAACGCTCACCGCCATCGAGTCGACTTCCGCTTCCAGCCCATCGCAGACCTCGACTACCGTTCCATTCCCAACCTATCCGATTGTCACGCTGACGCCAATTTCTACTCCTATTCCCGTTGTTTTATGCGACGCGGCATCCTTTGTCAAAGATGTAACCATTCCGGATGGAACGATTCTCGGACGCGGCACAAACTTTACCAAAGTCTGGCGCGTACAAAATGTCGGCACATGCACGTGGACGCCATCCTACTCGGTTGTATTTATCAGCGGAGACGGATTAAGCGCTCCTACGATCAACTCATTGCCTGGTTATGTATATCCGGGTAACACGATTGATTTGGCTGTTAGCATGACCGCGCCAAACACAGACGGGCATTATCAGGGTTTCTGGGAAATGCGCAACGCCTCGGGTGCGTTGTTCGGCATTGGTTCGCAGGCCAGCAATTGGTTTTGGGTGGATATCAATGTTTCGGGCCCCAGTTACAAAGCCTACGATTTCGCCGTAAATTACTGCGATGCAAGCTGGCAAAACAATGATGGAAATCTGCCATGCCCGGGCACGGCTGGCGATCCAAGAGGCTATGTTCTTAATTTAGGGAATCCAATCATGGAGAGTGGAAAAACCGAAAATGAACCGGGACTGCTCACGGTCCCGAAAGACGCGTATAACGGATTTATTCGCGGTGTGTATCCCGCCGTCCAAATCCAATACGGCGACCGGTTCCGCGCTCTCGTCAATTGTCAATATCAAGCCTACCGATGCGATGTGATATTTAAGCTCAATTACCAAATCGGCAGTTCCACCTACACGTTGGGACAATGGCACGAACTCTACGATGGCTTATATTATCCGATTGACTTAGACCTCAGTTCATTGGCAGGTCAAAGCGTGGTCTTTCAATTGATCGTGAATGCGAACGGTTCAAGCTATCAAGATAATGCGCTTTGGATAGATCCGCGCATCATCCGCCGCGGCTTGCCGCCGTCACCGGTACCAACCAATACGCCAACATCAACGCCTACGTCGACCCCAACCAGCACTCCAACAAATACCGCCATCAATACATTGACGTCAACGGCAACTTCTACCGCAACTTCCACCGCGACGCCTTGATGCGAGGTGAGATATAATGAAAAGGTAAGTGGATAGATACTTCGAGTCCATCATCGCTCTAAGAATTCCAAGGTATGCCATACTACCGAACTCACCCAAATGCTGGAGGCGTTTCCATGAAGCGACAAAAAAAACACCTGTGGGTAACCACTGCCATTTTGCTGGCTCTTGCTCTGGCATCTTGCAATGCGAACAAAGCGCCGGTGCCAACCACCGACGTTAATGCCGTTTACACTTCCGTTGCCAGCACCATGATCGCTCAGATGAACGATCAGTTGACTCAAACTGCCCAGGCTGTGCCGCCCACTTCGGCAGCCAGTCCGACCCAATTATCGACTCTTGCGCCTCTGCCCACCATATCCGGCACCATATCCGTGGAATCCACACTACCGCCTTCATCCTTGAATACCGTTGCAGTGGGCTCAATCACTCCGGTGATTGCTCTAACGCCTGTCGGCGGCAACCCGGTTGCTGTAGCGACGACATCCAGTTCCACCGCGGCCGGTTGCGCCGACTCGATTTTCTTCGCGGATATTACAATCCCCGATGGCACCGACGAAAAATCCGGAACTGTTTTCCAAAAGATTTGGCGCATGAAAAATACCGGCTCGTGCACCTGGGGTGCGGGATTTAAGTTTGCCTTTGCGGGTGGGAGCAAAATGGATGGAAGCGATTTTACAATCACGCAGAGCAAAGATTTCGTTGCCCCGGGAGCATCTAAGGACTTCGGCATTAAACTTACCGCTCCAACGATACCCAATACCTATACCGGCTGCTGGAAAATGCAGACCGACCAGGGCTATTGGTTCGGCGGATACGCCTGCGTTACCATCAAAGTTTCAAAATGATTGGCTCTGAAAGAAACAGGAGAATCCTTATGAAAACCAAACTGTTCATCGTCGCATGGGTTGGAATGTTGTTGCTCATGTCCTGCGCTCCTGCAAATTCCGCCGCACCCACGCAGGATGTAGCGTTCATCAAAACATCCGCCGCACAAACCATCGCTGCAAACTTTACACTCACCGCGCAACCCGCGGCAACAACTGCGGCGCCTACCTCAACGCCCACATCGCTTGGCACGCCCACACTGATTTCAACCGCGAAGGTTACATCCACGCTGGTGCCCACGCAAATCGGCAATCCCGGCGCGACTCAAATTCTGCTTTGCGATGCATACTCGTGGGACGATACCACCGTGGATGTCAACGTTCCCGACAATACACAAATGACCGCAGGACAAAGTTTCGTTAAAACATGGAAGATCAAAAATAGCGGCACATGCACCTGGGATGTAGGCTATAAAATCATTTATGCCGCTTATGCCGTACAAATGTCAGGTCAGCCGCAGCCGCTTCCCCTTCCGGTGCCGCCGGGGCAGGAAATCGAAATTTCGGTGAACTTCGTTGCGCCAACTCAACCCGGTTCTTACGTCAGCGCATGGACGTTAGCAAATGCAAACGGTCAGCCATTCTTCGGAAGTAATATCCAGGGTACGTATCACGCCAAGCCTCTGATTGTCAAAATCATTGTGAAGTGAACGAAGCGCTTAAACAATCGATCCTGAACGAATCACGCCGGCTGGGATTTCTCCTGGCCGGCGTAACGACTCCCGAACCGCCTCCGCATTTACCCGCTTTTGAAAATTGGATTCGGCAAGGCAGACAGGCCTCGATGGATTATTTGGCAGATGAACGTTCCCGCGCCCGCCGCGCCGATCCGCGCTTGATCCTGCCCGAATGCAAATCCGTCCTCATGCTGGCGCTTCCTTACGCGGACCCAAAAGCGGCTCCCGTTATAGAAAAGGATCGCGGCATCGAAGGAAAGATCGCTTCGTATGCCTGGGGCGAGGATTATCATCTGGCGATTCCAAAAAAGTTGGAAGCGCTCGTCAAATTCATCGAAGGACAAGTCGGTCATTCGGTTCCCAATCGCTGGTACACCGACACCGGTCCCATGCTTGAACGAGATTTAGCCCAACGCGCAGGTTTGGGTTGGATTGGTAAAAACACCTGCCTGATAAACCCGCGTTATGGTTCATATTTTTTGCTAGCAGAAATTCTGCTCGGAATTGAACTTGAGCCTGATCCATCATTCCAAACCGATCAATGCGGAACTTGTACGCGTTGCATCGAAGCTTGCCCCACGCAATGTATTCTCGATGATCGAACCATAGACGCGCGGCGTTGTATTTCCTATCTCACGATTGAATTAAGAGAGAACATTCCAACCGAGTTACGC
>DATCTP010000404.1:0-5766 GCA_036567885.1 Anaerolineales bacterium
CCACCGGCCATGATCAAAGTTTTGCCAGTATCATCCAGTAGATAAATATGCGCGTGGTAATAATTAAAAGCTGATTGAAGTTGATTCACAACTTCCACGGCAAGTTGTCCACTGTTGGTAATGGAAGAAATACGGCGGCTCACTTCTCCAGCAGTAGCCAGTGCTTTGGTACGATCTGCCACGCGTTGTTCCAATGAACCGATCAGTTCACGTAGACGAGAGGTCATGGTATTAAACGTGGATGCTACTTGGGCAATTTCTGCCGGCCCGCCAGCTTTCGCCACTACTGCCAAGTTACCACCGGCAATTTCGGTGGCCGCATTGGAAAGATCAACAAGTGGTGCGGCTAGCCTGCGTGCTACAAATCCACCCGCTAAACCTGCCAAAACCGCGATTGCTAATAGTATTGCAATGGATACTATGATATTCTGAATTACGCCTTGGTAAGCCTCTTGCCAGGGTAATTCGGTTACAACGGCCCATGGCGGTGTACCAAGAGGCGAATAGGTCCCCACCACAGTTTTTCCAAGCAAGCCAGTGTAGGATGCGACCCCAGGTGTCAAGTTAGCCGACTGGCCCAGGTTCTTGATGAATACTCCCACCTCACTAATTTTCTGTTCGTTCTCACCCTTCAGAACGCGGCCGGTATCCTGGAATGCGATCAACTTACCTTGATTATCCACAACATAGACATAGCCCGTCTGACCCACCTTGAGTTGGTCAACCAGATTCCACATGAACTTCAGATCTACTTCAGCCACCAAGGTCCCTTCGATATCACCAAGAGCAGTCTTTACAGGAATAGCAATGACAACCAAAGGCTCACTGGTTAGATTGTCAATATACACTGGACCAATAAAATCCTGGCTTTTTAGGGTCTGGTTGATTGCATCGCCTTTCAACTGGGATGCGAACTGTGGTGACAACGTTGACGTAGCACGAGAAACTTGAGCCAACTGATGCCCACTGCTGTCTAATAAGGCGAACTGTTGAAAAGCCGGATCAAGACCCAGCAAACTCTGTACAATGGTTTGTCTTGCTGTTGAGTAAGTCATTATCGGATCAGCAAATTCAACCGCTGTTGCTAATTCGCTGAATTTGCTTTGGATGAAATTACTTACGGTTTTACCAGCCTGTTGAGCGACGAGTTGCTGTCTGCTTGAGAGTGCGGCCTGCTGCGATTGTATGTTCAATCCGATTTGCAGGATGCCGTAGATCAACAGCACGAAAGCGCTCAAGCCCAAAAAGGCAATTGCCAATGTAGACGTCAGGCTCCGAGCAGTTCGAGGTTTGTTTGTTTTAATGCGCATAGTTCACCTATATTTCTTTGCAGAAGTGTAGAGACACCAACCGGTCTCCACACCTTTCCTTCATTGCATCATTAGGATTTGGTCAACGGATAATCGTAGCCGCCTGTTTCAATAAATCATCGGGGATGGTTATTCCCAGTTGTTGGGCTACTTTGTAATTAAGCGTGAGTTGTGCTTGAGGAGTGACCACCGGAATAGTACCAGCAGGAATGCCTTTGAAGATTTTATCCGCCAAGAGTGCCGCCTGAGTGCCATTATCGGTAAGATCAGGGGCGTAGCTAAATAAAGCTCCTTGCTGTGCCTGATTAACCGCGTTGCCCGCAATCGGAACTCGATGGTCCGCCGCAAACTGGCTGATTGCGCCCCACCCCACCGTTGTCTGTGTAAGGTTCTCTGGCATGATGAGAATAGCATCCATGCCGGGATCAGTCCCTTGCACACGCGCATTCAGATCTGTCGAAATATCTTCCACCTTTGTAATATGATCTTCTATCAAGGTTACACCAGCGGCTGCGGCAGCTGGACGCAACGCATCCAGAGCGCCCTGGTTAGTCGGATAGGCCGCCTCATAAGTAATATCGAGACGTTTGAGTTGCGGCAACAGTTCTTTCAATATCTCGAACCGCTTGGCGGTCAACTCTGCGCCTGGATAGCGTACTCCCGTGATATTTCCACCCGGTTGGCTCACACTATCAACCAGACCTGTCCCTTCGATTGTTGAAAAGGCAAAAATCACCGGTATGTTGGTTCCCTGGGTCGCCGTCTTTGCCCCTTGAGCCGCGCTGGTGGCAAAGGCGAAAATCAGGTCAACCTTGTCGGACACAAATTTTTGATTGACACTCTGAATGGTGTTCGTCCCTGTGTTGGTGGGCAGCTGCACATCGTAAACAATATTCTTGCCTTCGACGTAGCCCAACGTAGTCATCTGTGCCTTGAAGCCATCAACAATGCTTCCAAAGGTTGATTGGGTGTAGACAATCCCTACATGATAGACCTTGGCTTGCTGGGCGCTACCGCACCCGCTCAAAAGCAGAGCTATTAACACAATCCATGTAATCGGTGCCCCTAGCTTTCGAGCCATTCCATTTACCTTACTTTTGTTCATTTCCTTATTCCTTTCCTGAAATTAGCAGAGCGGTGAGGAGAGAAGGTTTGCAACTAGATGAGTCGCTCCTTAAAATATTCATATCTTTTCTTCCTCCGAGAGATAAGTTAAATCCTTTGATGAGGCAACGTTGACGGCTTCCTTCCTTTTGGAAATGCCAGAATAATCGCGCAAAGTGACTACCACGCCGCCTTCGGTTGGAGACGCTACCGCGTCCAGGTGTTTGCTCGAATAAATAACTTTTCCAGTTTGAAGCGTTTTCGTTTGATAGGTCTTTTCCAGCAGAATGAGCAAAGAGTCATAGCCCGTTCCGGGCGTGATGAATTGACCCTCACAGAGTTCATCTGTGAATAAGCTTTTTCCAGCGGCATTGATCATCATCAGTTGTTTTTTATTATCAAACATCAGGATTCCCTCGCTCACATTTTGGATGATCGCGTTTAGCCGCTGCTGCTCTTGCTCCATACTGACAAATAACTGGGCATTTTCAATTGCAATGGCTGCCTGGCTGGCAATGGCTTGCAGCAAAAGCAAATGCTCCAGTGAAAAATAACCAGCCTGCTCATGCGACAAAATCAACAAGCCCAACAAATCGAACCGGCCGAACAAAGGCGCAATGATCACCGAACGAGTTTGATCGCCTTCAGAAATCGTCCAGTGCGCGTCTTTCTGCACATCGCCCACAATCAATCCTTGACGCGTATCTTTTAATTGGGTCAAAATAGGAGTCAAATCTGGGAGGTGAAACTCAGAAGCTGAGGTTATCTTCTTTGAGAAGTGATAGGTCTTTTGTAATGAAATTTTCGGATCGAGAAGAAGAATATGTCCAAGCAAGGCGCCTAAAGTTTCCACGGTACGGCGTAAGATCAACGTACTCAATTCTTCGACATCCAATCGCGCGCTCAGTTCGCGTCCGATCTCGGGCAATAGGTTAAGTTCTTTGTTTCGGCGGCGGATCAAATCCTCCGTTTCCTTGACCCGCAAACGGGTCCGGATTCGAGCGATCAATTCGCGGCGATCAAAAGGTTTGGTAATGTAATCGTCCGCGCCGATATTCAATGCATATTGCATATCCATGGGAGCCAGCCGCGCCGCGGTGACAATGATCACCGGGATGTGGCTGGTAGCCGGGTCAGACCGAATTTCCTGGAGCGTTTCCAGACCGTCTTTCACCGGCATATTCATATCCAGTAAAACCAAATCCGGCATTTCTGCGCGAAGTTTCGTCAGGGCTTCGATGCCATCTTTCGCGGTAATACAGGTATATCCCTCACTCCCAAGGAACCGAGAAAGCAATGTGATGTTATCTGGTATATCGTCGGCGATTAATATTTTTGAACGGGAGCGCACTTCGGACAAAGCCGGAAATTCTGCTTTTCCAAACCCATCCATTGCCTTCGTAATGATCTGACAGACGCGTTCAGGGCGAACAGGTTTGATTAGAATATCGTTTACTTTTAAGCGTTGGGCGGTTATTTTCAAACCAGGGACATCGTATGCCGTGATTAACATCGTGTACGCCGGCCGCCCGGCCGGATGCGACTGTAACTTCTCGATCAGTTCCAAACCGTTGATGCCATCCATCATCATATCGGTGATGACCAAATCCACGGATTTGTCTCGCACAATTTCCAGCGCCTTTTCCCCGCTGGTTGCAGTTAAAACTTCGATCTTTGGATCTAACTGAGCAATCGCACGCGAAAGTGTATTGGCTGTACTGGGATGATCGTCCACCACCAGAATACAGATATGTCTATTCGGTTGAAGGGAATTCATGGTTTCCATCGCTTGTATTTTCGCAGAAATTCAGGCAGGCGACAGATGGGGATAAACCAGCAAAAGTTGGGAAAAGTTGGCTGACAATGTAATGATGTGATGGATGTTCTGGAAACAAAAAACGCCAACTGTGTCAAAAGCAGTCAGCGTTCACTTTGAAGATGAAACTTTTTGCTAATCCGTTACAAGACGATAGCCGATTCCGCGCACATTAAACAAAAATTTTGGATTGCGGACATCCTTTTCAATCGCCTGACGAATATGGTGGATATGCCATTTGGTCAATTCCTGCGCCTCGCGCGGTTCAGCCTGATATCCCTGCGCCTCTGCCACCAGAGTCTGATAATCCACCACATTTGGCGCGTGGCGAGCCAACACCACCAAATAATCAAAAGAAGTCGGCGGCAAATTGACCACACGACTGCCGATATTTAAACGGCGGGCATGAATATCGAGGACAAGCGCGCCGCGTTTGATGTAACGCTCAACATTCGGAGCGTTCTGCGCTGGAAGCGGCTCGGTTTTCGAATCAGCTTCCTGCGCCTCCAACGTTCTCAGTTCAGATTGAAGCGCTTCGATCTGTTCTGCAATTTCGCGCTTACGATGTTCCTTTTGTTGAGCATAAAGAATCTTCTGGGTTTTTTCGATGAGCGTTTCCGGCTTAAGCGGCTTGACAAGATAATCGGTGGCGCCGTGCCGCAACGCTTCGACGGCGGAATTCAAATCGGGCTGGGCAGTAAACAGAACCACCGGCAAATCCGGGTAGCGAGCGCGGATGATCTCAAGAATCTCCATCCCGGTTAACCCCGGCATACGAATATCCAAATAAACCAAGTCAAAGCTGGTTGACTTGAGATATGCCAGCCCTTGCTCGCCATTTTCCGCGGTGACCGTTTCAAATCCGGCTCGATGCAATATGCGCGCGAGAGTTTGCCGCAAGGCAAGCTCATCATCCATGATCAATATTTTTCCAGTGAGCTTCATCTCTCGCCTTTGTCACTTACAGGCAGCCAAATATTGAATGTGGCGCCGCCATCTGGATTATTTTCCGCCGTGATCCGACCTCGATGTTTCAGGATGATCTCATAGGAAATCGCCAGCCCCAAGCCAGTGCCTTCCGCTTTGTTGGTGACGAACGCTTCAAAGATGTTTGGCAATATGTCTTCATCAATGCCGGTTCCCGTATCCGTGATTTTTATCAGAACTTCATCGCTATCGGATTGGAATTGCGTGGCAACAGTCAGGTGCCCGCCTCCAGCCATAGCATCGACGGCGTTCATTACAAGATTGAGAAATACCTGCCGAAGTTGATTCTCCATACCCAAAATCGCGGGCAGATCCGGATCGGCAAGGTACGCATACGAAATGTTATTATGGCGCAGATGAGTAGCCAACAGCGCAAATATATCTTCTATCAGGTCGTTCATTTGTATCAACTGGAACTCATCGCGGCTGGCTGGCTGATAGGTGGTTCGAAGCCTCTCGAGCAATGCCGCCATCCGATCCGTTTCCGAAAGAACGATTTCCAAATCCTGCTTTCCTTGGGCAGAGATGCCGCGCTCTTCCTTGAGCAGG
>DATCTP010000405.1:0-9793 GCA_036567885.1 Anaerolineales bacterium
TGCTCTTCAGCAAAGCGAAGCGCCAGATAAATCAGCAACAAGGCGAACATCGCGTCACTAGAATATTGTTTAAGCTCGGAAGAATAATAGATCAACGGCCATGAGATGGCAAATATGAGAACTGCGAATAGACCGGTTGCGCCAAAATATCGGCGGACAATAAGACGAATTAAGATCAGAGACAACAAGCCGGAAAAGAGCGGGAAAGATCGCAGGATGTAATCTTTGTTTCCCAGAAGGAGAAGAATCGACTTCTCGATAAACAAAAAACCAATTGGGGCGCCTTGCTGATAATCCAGTGGCAGTGTGAGTCCGCTAAAGGTGCGATTCACCAGATTGATTGCCAGATTCGCTTCGTCATGCCAGAGGGAACGGTCGGCGAGATACTGCCTGAGTCGCAGAACGACTCCCAATACGACCAATAGCCATCCTATATAATCTGGCTTGATCCATAACTTCAGTCGTTTCCATATCGTAGTCATGAATTTAACTCGGGAATTTGATTTTACTATATTGTGCTTTCTGTGGTTACACCGATAATTTGACATTCCCCTCTGCGCATGATAGACTCCCGCAACATTCGAATAGAATATACTCATCCAGAGAGGCTGAGGGACCGACCCGATGAAGCCTCGGCAACCGCTCGAACGAGCAGGTGCCAATTTCGGCAGACAACAACGTCTGGGAGATGAGAGATGGCTTTATAATAATGTCGCCTCTCATGTGAGAGGCGTTTTTGTTGTAACATTTACGAAGTTAGAACATGAATTGTCCTGAATGTGGTTCGCCTGAAACTTTGTGCAAAACGCGCTTTGATGAATTTCTTGTGCTGGAATTTACCGACGCAGGCTATGGCACGGTACATAACTTAACCGTGTCCACATACATGCTCCAACATTCCAGCAAGTTGACCAAAGAAGGCTGGATTTACGAGCGCGAGTTATTGAGAGAGTTTCTCGTGGAAAATAAATCACCGGAGTTCATCAGAAAGCAAAACAAGGATTTGGTTGACAGCGGTAAGAGAAAGTTCAAAATCACATCTAAAGATGGCAAGCGCATTATCAGCAAATCCGCATGGACAAAGACGATTCTGGATGTCCGCACGGAGAACGCCGAAGTGTATCGTGAAGATATAAAAGCCTGGGCGAGGTCGGCGCTGGAAGATATCGAAGGATTGAAAGTTTGAACATTCATGCAACGAAAAGGGAAACAACATGAAATATCTAAATCTGTTTTTGCTTTTTGCATTTCTTCTAACTTCCTGTGTCCCTGCGGCGACAGTCGCCCCAACACAAACCGTTATTCCAACATCCACATTGACGCCTGTTCCATCGCCAACCATCACCCCAACGCCCGCCCCTGAAAATCTTGCTGACGCAAGCGATTTGCCAACTTGGATTGAACAATATGTTAATGCCTATGGCGGCAAGATCACTGTCAATGGAACTGAGATGGACTCCAATCAATTGACAAACGCAATCAAATCAAATCCAGATTCGTTTACGCAGGCAAAACGAATCAATGGAATCAAATATTCATTTTTGGTGGTGAATGGCATTCCATTAGCGATGAGAGAAAGCGCAGGAATGTGGCAAAAGACTACACTTAAGATGTTAGCGGACCTACAAGGGCTAAAAATAGGCTCTTTCTTTGGCGGAAACAACACAACCGACCAAGATTTTCAGAATATATTGAAAATCCAAAAGCAAGAATTCAATCTCGGAGCGATTTATCAGGGAATGGATTGTTGCATTGAAAATCAGAAGGGCGTTTTTACCCTTGACATTTTACGATATTTAGTTAAAGAAACAAAAGATAGCAATATGTCATTGTTACTACATCCGCTAGTTTGGTCAGAGGAAATTCCAAATTGGCTAAGAAGTACAGAGTCAAAAGACGTATGGAACAACTCTCTCAAGGAATACATCCAAACTGTAATGTCTGAGACCAAAGGAACAAACCCAATTGTGGTTGTTGTCAATGAATACAAAAATCCACAAGACATAATTTATCAAAAATTAGGGCCAGACTACCTCGAAATGGCATTTCAAGAAGCGCGTGCAACCGATCCATCTGCCACCTTAATTTATAACGATTATCAAAACGAGACAATATCGGGGAGTAGATATCAACTTACAATGGATGTCGTTAAAGAGCTAAAAGCAAAATCATTAATAGATGGTATTGGCCTTGAAATGCATTTATCTGGCTATACCCTGCCTTCAAAAGATGATGTTGTTCTCGCTATGAAAAGTTATGGATTGCCGGTTTACCTCACGGAATTTGACGTGAACATGGGAGATGTTCACGGCGATGCACAAACACGAATGCTCAAACAGGCGCAGATCTATGAGATTGTTGTTGATGCATGTATAGAATCAGGCGTATGTAAATATATTGTTCCTTTTCAAATTGGAGATAAATTTAGTGTATGGGAAAACGACCCAAAATTCCCAGGCTACTCAAAAAATGCTGCCCCCACAATTTATGATGATAATCTGAAACCAAAGCCTGCTTATTACGCTGTCACACAATCACTGTATGAACATCTACCATAAAATCTTTCTGTTTTTATTGATGGTTTATTTCTAAGGAGCAACATGAATCGCAAATACACCAACCGCCGTTACCTCGACGCTCTCGAACAGAAAGTCCTCGTCTTCGATGGCGCGATGGGCACCAGCCTGCAAAATCAGCATCTGACCGCCGAACACTTTGGCGGCGAGGGATACAACGGATGCAATGATTATCTTGTCATCTCGTATCCTGAAGCCGTGGAAAAAGTCCATCGCTCATTCCTCGAGGTCGGCGTGGATGTGATCGAGACCGACACCTTCCGCTCGAATCGAATCACGATGGCGGAATATAAACTTGCTGATCGCGTGATCGAGATCAACGAAACTGCCGCCAAACTTGCTCGAAGACTTGCCGATGAATATTCGCAAATCAAAAATCAAAAATCGGAAATCCAAAATCGTTTTGTCGCTGGTTCTATTGGCCCATCTGGCAAACTTCCCTCCGCGAACGACCCCGAACTTTCCAACGTCAGCTTTGATGAACTCGCCGATGTTTTTCGCGAACAAGCTGTCGGTCTGATTCGCGGCGGCGTGGATGTTCTCCTCATCGAAACCTCGCAGGACATTCTCGAAGTCAAAGCCGCCATCACCGGCATCCACAAAGCCTTCAACGAGACTCAAATTGATTTGCCGATCCAGGCTCAGGTCACGCTCGACACGACCGGCCGCATGTTGCTTGGCACCGACGTCAACGCCGCGCTCGCTATCCTCGAAGGCATGGGCATCGCGGTCATCGGTCTCAACTGTTCCACCGGCCCCGAGCACATGCGCGAGCCCATCCGCATCCTCGGCGAAAATTCCACGCTGCCCGTTTCGTGCATTCCCAACGCCGGGCTTCCGCTCAACGTGGATGGTCAGGCCGTTTATCCGCTTGAGCCTGAACCGTTCGCGAATGACCTGTTTGAATTCGTGACCAAATACAACATTTCGGTGGTGGGCGGATGTTGCGGGACGACGCCCGAGCACTTGAAATTGTTGGTGGATAAACTGAACGCGCATCCACATCCTGATCGCCCGCTTCACGCGACGCCTCAATTGGCTTCCGCCATGTCAGCCATTTCGATGCGACAGGATCCTCCGCCGACCCTGCTTGGCGAACGCTGCAACGCGCAAGGCTCGCGCAAGTTCAAGCGACTCCTGCTCGAAGAAGATTATGACGGTATCTTGGAAATCGCCCGCGAACAAGTAGAATTCGGCGCGCACGCCCTCGACATTTCCTGCGCCGTCACCGAGCGCCCCGACGAAGTTGAATTGATGCGCAAGGTTGTCAAGAAACTTGAGATGGGCGTGGATGTTCCTTTAGTAATTGACACGACAGAACTGGACGTGCTCGAAGTTGCGCTCAAGACTGCGCCCGGACGTTGTTTGATTAACTCAACGCATCTCGAATCGGGCCGCGCCAAAGCTGACAAGATTTTTACGCTCGCCAAGACTCACAACGCCGCCGTCATCGTTTTGACGATTGACGAGAATGGCATGGCCAAGACGCGCGAGAAAAAACTTGAAGTCGCCAAACGCATCTACGACATCGCCGTCAACGACCACGGACTCAAGCCCGAAGACTTGGTCTATGATGCATTGACATTCACCCTCGCCACCGGTGACGAAGAATTTGTGAATTCCGCAATCGAAACCATCGAAGGCATCCGCCTCATCAAACAAAATCTGCCCGGCGTGATGGCTTCGCTCGGAGTGAGCAATTTGTCTTTCGGTCTTGCTCAACATGCACGACCCGTTTTGAATTCGATCATGCTCCATCATTGTGTGCAGGCCGGTCTCGATATGGCCATCATCAATCCCGCGCACGTCACCGCCTACGCCGATATTCCCGCCGATGAAAAAGAATTGGCTGAAGACTTGATCTTCAATCGCCGCGCGGATGCCTTGCAACGGTACATTGAATTCTACGAAAAGGTGACACCGACCGAACAAGCTGCAGCGGCCAATCCCACTGAAGGCATGACGCCCGAACAGCGCTTGCATTGGTCCATCGTCCACCGCCACAAGGAAGGCGTGGAAGCGGATATTGATGAGATTATCAATCGCACGCCCAGCTCCTCACGCGCCACGCAACATATAACCGCGGTTCACACATTAAACACCGTCCTGCTTCCTGCCATGAAAGAAGTCGGCGACAAGTTCGGCGCGGGCGAATTGATTCTGCCGTTCGTGCTGCAATCTGCCGAAGTGATGAAGAAGACCGTTTCGCATCTTGAGAATTATCTTGAGAAGGTTGAAGGCGTCACCAAAGGCACGGTCGTCATTGCAACCGTCTATGGCGACGTGCATGACATCGGCAAGAATCTGGTCAAGACCATCCTTGCTAACAACGGCTATACCGTGATTGACCTTGGCAAGCAGGTCCCCGCTGAGACGATCATTACCAAAGCTGTCGAGGCCAACGCTACCGCGATTGGACTTTCTGCGTTGCTGGTGTCTACGTCCAAGCAGATGCCGCTCATCATCAATGAGATGTATCGCCGCGGACATAAGATTCCCATTCTGGTCGGCGGCGCGGCAATCAACCGTCGTTTCGGTCGGCGTATTTTGTTCGCGGAAGATGGCAATGCTTATGAGCCGGGTGTCTTCTATTGCAAGGATGCCTTCGAAGGTTTGGAAACGATGGATCAATTAATTGATCCCAATCGCAAGCCTGCGCTCATGGAACTTGTCCGCCGGGAAGCGGATATGGAAATGGGACGCGCCTCGCAGACGCCCGAACATCGCAAAACAACGGCGACCCGTTCCGCGGTCCAGCCGGAACCGATCGATCATCCGCTTAAGTGGGGACCGCGCGTTGTCAAAGATATGCCGCTCGAGTTGGTGTTGAAGCATCTCAATATCAACGAGTTGTATCGCCTGTCATGGGGCGCGAAAAATACGCATGGTGCGGAATGGGACAAGTTGAAGAAAGAGTTCGATGCGCGCCTGCAGAAAATGACGAAGGCCGCGCTCAAGGATGGCTGGCTCAAACCGCAGGCTGTGTATGGCTATTTCCCATGTCAAGCCGATGGCGACGATTTAATCATCTACGATCCTGCCACCATCGCTGACTCGCCTAAATCGCTGACTCGCTTCCACTTCCCGCGCCAGCCATACGATGACCATCTCGCGCTTTCGGATTATTTTGCTTCCGTCGAATCAGGCAAGATGGATGTGGTCGCTTTTCAAATTGTGACGGTTGGACTCGAAGCCACCGAGCGCTTTGAAAAAATGCAAGCCGCCAACGATTACACCGAAGCCTACTTTGCTCACGGACTCGCTGTGCAGACTGCCGAAGCTACTGCTGATTATCTGCATCAACATATCCGCCGCGAACTTGGGCTTGGCGAAGAGCAAGGCAAACGTTATTCGTGGGGTTATCCCGCCATCCCCGAACTCGAAGATCATAAAAAAGTTTTTGAGTTGCTGCCTGCGGTTACAACTGAATTGGGAATGAGTCTATCTGCTGCCTATCAATTGATTCCTGAACAGTCCACCGCTGCAATCATTGTGCATCACAAGGATGCGAGGTATTATAGCGTCGGCGAATCGCGCGTGGAACAGTTGATGAAAAATTAGCCCGATTCAGGATATCAATGCTCAAGAAAATTCTCTCCTATGAATATACTCCCATCATTGCCCTGCTGATCCTTTCCCTGATGGTGGGAGTCGTCACTGCAAAAGATTACGGTGAAAGCTGGGATGAACCGAACATCTACATTTATGCGAATTATTCTTTCCACGCATACGAGAATATTTTGCATCCGCAGGATTTACAGTTATTTTCAGGCGACCTGAATTTTTATGGGCCGGCATATTTTATGCTTGCTGATGCTTCATCCAATGTGATCAAAATATTGGTTCCATCCCTTTCAGTGATCACGGCTTGGCATTTTATTTACTTTTTGACATTTCTAACAAGTATATTGATGTTGTATTTATTATCGAAACGTTGGATGGGCAGGTGGGCGGCATTCGGCACAGCCCTCTTGTTCGCATCCCAGCCGCTGATCTGGGGACATGCCTTTATTAATCCCAAAGACATTCCCTTCATGACGTTTTTTCTGGCCAGCATCTATTTTGGTCTTGAAATGCTGGATGCTTCTCCGAGCACAAAGTGGAAATGGCTCGTCCCGGCTGGGATCATTTTGGGGCTGACGGTTTCGATCCGGGTCATCGGACCTTTAGCCGGACTTCTCGTTCTGATCTACGCCATCATAAAATTCCCGAGAAAAATAATAACCACCTTACCATATTATGGTTTGATCGCAATCATCACCTCCTACCTGACGTGGCCCTATTTATGGAAGGCGCCCATAGCTAATTTGCTCACGAGCATCAAAGTCATGTCCGCTTTCCCGAATATTGTCCCGGTTCTATTCATGGGGACGGTATATCCGGCAAACGAATTGCCACGAAGGTTTTTCCCTACCCTGCTCGGTTTGCAATTGACTGAGACCGCGCTAATTCTGATCGCAATGGGCATCGTGGTTTCGTTATGGTTTTTCATCAATGGAAAAAATAGGGAGCCGATTCTTTTGTTTACCGGATGGTTCCTGATCCCGACTCTGTGGATCGTACTGACACGTAGTAATCTATATGATAACGCTCGTCAATTATTATTTTTGTGGCCCCCGCTCTTTATCATTGCAGGCATGGGCATGGATCAATTGATGACCCTTGCCAAATTCCCCGTTTTGAAAGTGGCGTTATTGATCGTGGTAGCCATGCCCGGTATTTATGCCAGTGTTCAACTTCATCCTTATGAATATATCTATTACAACAGTTTGATCGGAGGCGTACCGGGAGCGTATCGCAAATTCGAGTTGGATTATTGGGCAACGTCCTTTCGAGAATCCATAGGATACATTGATCAAAATGTGAAACCCGGATCGCGAATTGTGGTTGTCGGCATTCGACAAATTGCCAAAGATTATGTCGGGCTTAACTTTTCGCTGGATGTCACCAACCGATTAAGCATCCCTCAAGCCCAACCCTACTATGTCCTTGCCACAACGCGCGCCAATCTCGACCTTGATTTTTGTAAGAATATAAAAACCGTGTTTGCGGTGCAAAGAGACGGGGCGCTTCTGTCGTATGTAAGAGAAGTGGACCCCGGGCAAACTTGCAAGCAGGATTATCCTTATAACCCATAATGGCAATCCTTGTGTTGTCATCCTCGTGGAACAGTCGATGAAACGCAATTAACTACAAAATGAAAAAGCCTTTTCGCTCCGAACAATTCCCCGTTGTTGTTTTGTTGATCATCATTCTAGTGATCGGCTTGGTCACGCTGACCAACTACGGCGAATCATGGGATGAACTCCAATTTTTCAAGTATGCGGATCATGCGCTTCAATCTTATGGAACATGGCTTACCAACGCGCAGGTCATTATCACCGGAAACACGTACGATAATTATGGTCCTGTCTTTGTCATGTTCACGGAGTTGATTGCGCGCGGGCTTCATGCTCTCGATCCAAGCTGGCTTGTCTCCGATCTTCGCCATCTCGTTTACTTCCTCGCCTTCGTGGCAGGCATTTATGCGTTTTATATTCTTGCCCGCCGCTGGATGAGCGTCTGGGCTGCATTTGCCATCACGCTGCTCTTCGCCGCCCAGCCCGTTTTTTGGGGACACGCCTTCATCAGCCCGAAAGATATTCCTTTCCTCAGCGCCTTCCTCATCAGCCTGGCGCTGGGATTGCGGATGGCAGACGCGCAACCGACGGTCCAAGGACGGCCGCCGCGCGCATTAATTTTGATTTCTGGCATCTGGATACTTTCTCTGCTCTTTCTTTTTTTCACGCCTCAACTTTTGGATAACGGGCTGGCTGCGCTGATTCGAAGCGCCTCGTCTCAGCCCCAAAGTTTTTCCGGCGCTCTGCTCCGAAATCTATCCTCCAGCTTTGACAAAACAAAACCCGACGTATATATTCAACGAACATTGGTTGTTTTGATCTGGCTCAAGCTGATTTATCTCATCGTCAGCGCGGGCGTGATCGGTTTGGTTTACCGAAAGCGATTTCTAGAAGCTTTTAAACTTTTCGGTTGGAATATTTTGTTGGCCGGTATCGCACTTGGACTGACCACTTCCATTCGTATTCTCGGTCCTCTGGTTGGAGTGCTCGTCGCAATTTATGCCTGGCAAAAAATGGGCAAAAGATCATTGCCAATGCTTTTCGTATATGCCGGTGTTTCATTGGGCGTAATGCTTGCCACCTGGCCCTATCTTTGGCCTAACCCGATTGCGCGCTTGATCGAGAGTTGGCACGTTATGTCGCAATATCCCTGGCCCGGACAAGTGTTGTTCAATGGACAATATTATCGCTCATTTAATTTGCCGCGTTCATATCTTCCGGTATTATTGGCAATCCAAATCACCGAACCGATCTGGCCCCTGTTTTTTTTGAGTCTGGCATTGCTTTGGAAAAACAAATTTCTGTTGATCGCAACCATATTATGGTTTGTCCTGCCGCTCTCGGCGTTGATCGCTTCGCGTTCGCCGCTTTACGATAACTTCCGTCAGGTCATTTTCGTTCTGCCTCCCGTGTTTTTTGTCGGCGGCTTGGGCGTGGATTGGCTCTTTCGTCGCCTCCGCCATCCCATCGTCCGAGGAGTGATCGTGGCCGCGTTGGCGCTTCCGGGAATCATCGCGGGCATTCAATTGCATCCGTATGAATATATTTATTACAACAGTTTTATTGGCGGATTGCCGGGCGCACAGGGCCGTTTTGAGACCGAATATTGGGCCACGTCCTATCGTGCCGCGATGAATTACGTCAACAGCATTGCTCCAGCCAATGGAAAGATTTTTGTGGCTGGTCCGTCCTACATCGCCGCCATTTATGCGCGCCGCGATTTAAAAATGTTCATGGATAGCGACATGAACACTCAAACCTTTGATTATGCGATCATCACCACGCGCTACGGCGTGGACAAAACGGATTTTCCAAATGCGCCTGTGATTTACATCATCGAACGTGACGGCGTACCTTTAACAGTGATCAAGAAGATTGGACATTAGGATGAATTTACTGGAACAACTGAACGATACAACTTTACTGGCTGACGGCGCAATGGGCACGATGCTGCACAGCCGCGGCGTTGGTTTTGAAAAATGTTTCGATGAATTGAATTTGACCAATCCCGCGGCGGTGGCGGCAATCCATCGCGAATATATCGAAGCGGGCGCGCAAATTATCTTGACCAACACGTTCGGTTCCAACCGCTTCAAG
>DATCTP010000406.1:0-3482 GCA_036567885.1 Anaerolineales bacterium
CTGCCTGATCGTGCTGGGTGATCCGCTCGAACCATTGTTCCTCATCCTGCATGGACAGTGGCAGATAGACAGCCAAGCCGTCGTTTACTTCCGGGTCGTTGATCCATTTATGGAATTTCGGCACATCGCTTTTTTCCACGCCGCGCAAGCGGATTCTTTTTCCGTAAATCATTTCGAACTCCCATTCATCAACACGTTCACAGCTTCGGATGGGGACAAACTCCGTTCAAAAACTTGATTCATAACTTTATCGAGTTGATCTTCTGAAACGCGTTGCCGGAATCGATTCATCAATGCGGATTGGAGTGCCGCGTCCACTTCGGACTCGAGGCGGGCGCGTTCTCGAACTGCCCAATCTCCACTGATGCGTAAATAATCGCCATGCTTCGCAATATGTTGAGCTAATTCGTCGATTCCTTTTCCTTCTGTCGCAATCGTTCGTTGAAGTGGAGGAATCCAAACATTGTTTTCTGATTCACCCCCCTCTTTCTCTCCCCCCATTTTTGCAGAAAATGGGGGGAGTTGGTGGGGGGCACCATGATGAATAAATACTCTTTGCGTTGGATGCGCCAACTCCAGCATAGATTTCAAAGCCTTTTCCGTATTTTCAATTCCGGGGCGATCCGCTTTGTTGACCACGATGATATCGGCGATTTCAAGGATGCCGGCTTTGATGGCTTGAATGTCATCGCCAAGTCCGGGCGCTTCCACTACCAGGGTGGTATGCGCCAATTTGGCAATGTCCACTTCGCTTTGTCCCGCGCCGACCGTTTCGATCATGATGATGTCATATCCAGCCGCGTCGAAGACTTGCACAACATTGGCAGTCGCTTGCGCCAATCCGCCAATTGAACCGCGTGAAGCCATCGAGCGGATGAATACGCCGCTATCGCCGCTCAAATCTTTCATGCGGACTCGGTCGCCCAAAACCGCGCCGCCTGTGAACGGACTCGATGGATCAACGGCAACAATCGCCACGCGTTTATTGCTTTTGCGAAAATACAGTGCGAGTTGATTCACCAGCGACGATTTGCCGGTGCCGGGCGCGCCCGTTATTCCAATGAGATGCGCTTTGCCGGTGTGTGGAAAAAGCGAATCGAGCGCGGCGCGTCCATCGGTTGTATCATTTTCAACCTGAGTCAATACACGCGCTAGTGCTAGGCGGTCACCATCAAGAACTGCATTTACCAAAGTCATCGAATTTTCCACGCAAATTTGCGTTTTACTCACTTCACTGCATTCTTAATATCTTTGACTATATCTTCGGTGGACGCGCCAGGACCATAGATTCCCGTAATGCCCATTTCCATCAATCGCGGAATATCTTCATCGGGCACAATGCCGCCGATGAACACCTTGACATTGGTCTGACCGTTGGCTTTCAACAAATCCATGATGCGCGGCGCCAACGCCATATGCGCCCCGGATAGAATCGAAAGTCCCACCACATCCACGTCTTCCTGCAATGCTGCTTCGGCGATCATTTCAGGCGTTTGTCTCAAGCCCGTATAAATGACTTCCATACCGGCATCGCGCAAGGCGCGCGCTACCACTTTTGCGCCTCGGTCGTGCCCATCCAAACCGGGCTTTGCCACCAGCACACGGATTTTTTTATCAGACAATGTGGTTCGTTCTTTGACCATGGTTCCTCCGCCGATGAAATCCATAAGATTATACTATGGGACATTTTTCAAAAACATGATGACAGCATGGCGAAATACGGCTCTTGTAGCTGCCGATTTGTAATTTACTTGCAACTTCGATTCGTCCCCTTTCGATAACCTCACCTTAAAGAAATATGCTATACTCCAATTATGCAGTCTTCTTACGGGCATGCATCGCCGCGCGACCATTGGCTTCACTGGGCGGAAACCCTGCAACGATATCAACTTGAAGGATTTGCCGCGTGGATGTTGGATGCGGGCAAGCCTCTGGCATTGCTCTCGGCTCAAGCATTATATTTTGGAAGGCCCTTCCTCGGTGAAAGCGCAGATGCCATCGCGCGTACTCTTGAATCGGATGATGAACTGCGCGCCTTCGTTTCTTTTCTCGACGGTGGAGCGGACTCATGAACCTGATTGAACTCGGCCTGGTTGTCTTTGCCGCCATTCTCCTTTTCGCGATTTCATTGACCAAACGAAAATCTCCGCCGAACTGGCGTGTCATTCCCGCGTTGACAAAGTTATCCCATGCGGTGGACCTCAGCGTGGAAGATGGGACGCGCCTTTTTATCGCGCTGGGGCGCGCCAGCTTGCTCACATCGCGTGGCGGTGCGCCGCTGGCAGGTCTGGGGCTGTTGCGGCGTATTGCGGAACGCACATCGTTGAGTGACCGTCCACCGGTCGCGGTGGCGGGCGAATCCTCTTTGGCTCTGCTTGCGCAAGATACGCTTCAAGCCGGATATCAAGCCATGGGCGCAGGTGATCTTTATCAGCCCACATCGGGACGCGTGAGCGGGCTGACTCCGTTTTCCGCGGCGGCAGGCGCGATGCCGATCATCCGTGATGAAAATGTTTCGGCAAGCATGTTGGTCGGCGATTTCGGTGTGGAAGCCGCGTTGCTGGCAGATGCGGCGGAACGTGAGAATTCGTTTTTGCTTGGGGCAAGCACAGATCTTGCTTCGCAAGCCGCACTCTTTGCGTCCGCGCAAGAACCGCTCATCGGCGAAGAATTATTTGCTGCGAGCGCATATCTGGACGCGGGTGCGTTACATTCCGCCAGCCTGACGGTTCAGGATGTTTTGCGCTGGCTGATCATCCTCGCACTTTTGGCTGGCTCGGTGTTGAAGTTAATAGGATTGATTTGATGCGTTACGTTGCCGCCGCTATTGCAATTGCCACAGGTTTGATCGTCCTCGTCGGATACTTTGTGCCCGCTCTCGCCAGTGTGCAAAGCATTTTGCTTAATTGGACAATTATCCTGGCGGGTGTGGCGGCTTTGGTCGGCGTGTTCAATTTGATCTCCGTGCATGGCGATAAAGTCCGACGCCGCGAAAAGGGAAGTATCTATAGCGCCATTCTGTTGGTCAGTTTATTCGCCAGTTTTATTTTTGGAATCGCCTTGGGACCGGATCATCCTGATATGCGCTTGCTCGTCAGTGCGGTGATCGTGCCGGTCGAAGCCACGCTGATGGCTTTGTTGACTGTGACTCTGCTGTATGCCAGCATTCGACTCTTGCGCCGCCGGAACGATTTGATGAGCATCGTTTTTCTTCTAACGGCGGTGCTCATGCTGGCTGCATCCGCGACTCTGCCTTTTATCGAAATCAGCCCCTTGAATGATTTAGTCCGTCCGTGGATTCAAAATGTGCTTGCGCTCGGCGGCGCGCGCGGCATATTGATCGGCGTTGCGCTTGGCACCTTGACCACTGGCTTGCGCGTCCTGTTCGGCGCGGATCGTCCCTACGGAGGCAAATGATGGATACCATCAAATGTCCCGTGTGCGGCGAGGTCAATCCTGCCAACGCAGAGTTTTGTCAGAAT
>DATCTP010000407.1:0-2589 GCA_036567885.1 Anaerolineales bacterium
CAGAATGATAAAATCGCCAGCCCAATAACACTGACCACAAACAGTGGTGGAAGCGCTTGCCGCCAGCGGATGGTATTGGTATAACGTTTGAGCATTCTCCATTTCCAAAAACCATAGCGCCAATACTGACGAGCCAATTCACCGAATGAGGCGCGCGCGAAATACGTCGAACGGATTTGCGGATCCAGCCAAACCACGCCGCCGGATTGTCGGACGCGCGCATTGAATTCGTAATCTTCGTTGGATAACAAGGTTTCGTCAAAGCCGCCGATTTGAGCAATGAGTCCGCGCCGGAAGGCGCCGAACGGAACGGTGTCTACCGCACCGGCTTTGGGATTCAGCCGATACATCGCATCGCCCACACCCAGCGGATGGGAGGCCGCCACCGCAATAGATTCTGCAACCCAGCCTTTGCTGCCGGGACGAATCTCCCATACGCCGCCGACATTCGCACCTTTTCCATCTTCCAACGCCTGCACACACCGCTCGACATATTCTGGATTCGGCTGAGAATGCGCATCGAGGCGAACGATGATTTCGCCGCGCGATTCCTTGACAGCCAAATTCAAAGCCGCGGGAATGGTACGCCGCTCATTGTCCGCGACGCGAAGCGAAACGTCGTAATGTTCGCGTTGAAACAAATTAATTCGTTCGCGGGTTTTGTCCTGCGAAAAAGCATCGGCAATAATGATTTCCATGTGTGAACGAGGATAAGTTTGAGCCAAAACCGCATCCAATAATTGACGGATGGTGGCTTCTTCATTGTAACATGGGACGATTATCGAAACGAAAGGCGGCATAGTCAACTTGCGTTTTTATGTTTTACGCTGATATTGAATTCCCGAAACGCAAAATCAGTGAGTCGCGGGGGCGTTCAACGGCAAATGGACGATGAAAGCTGTTCCACGTCCCAGCGTACTGCGGACGCTAATTCTACCACCATGAGCAGCTACTATTTCATGAACGATGGCTAGTCCCAAGCCCGCGCCGTGATGTTCGCCGCCCGCTCGCGCTGAATCCGCTTGATAGAAACGATCGAAGATGTGCGGCACATCGTCTTTTGGAATCCCCTTGCCGGTATCGTCCACAGCAACCTGAATCTCGTCGCGATCCCGAATGGCGCGCAAGGTAATGCTGCCGCCTTGAGGCGTGAATTTCAGCGCGTTATCCACCAAATTGGTGAACACCTGCGCCAGCCGATCTCCATCTCCCAAAAGGGCCGGGAGATCGTTCCCAAATTTGGCATTTAAAGCAACGCCCGCTTTAGATGCCATCGGCGTAAATTTCTCGACAATCCCGTTCAACAAAGCGCGCACATCCACAAGCGACATTTGCAAATTGATGATGCCCGCGTCGAGGCGCGCAAGATCGAGCAAATCCAGCGCCATGCGGTGCATTCGTCCGGCTTCGTTATAAATCACCTCGGCCGCCTGCTTGCGAGCCTCAGGCGTATCTACCGTACCGTCCATGATCGCCTGCGCAAAACCTTGAATGGATGTCAGCGGCGTTTTGAGTTCATGGGAAACATTCGCGACAAAATCGCGCTGGGATTTTTGACTCGCCTGCACGCGGGTCATCATGGCGTTGAAAACCCGCGTCAATTCCTGGACTTCATGCGGACCGCGCGCGTCGACGGGCATTGCCGTCCCCTGAGGAAAATCCCGCGCTGCGGAAATGAGCCGCTGCAACGGATCCGCGATCCAACGCGCGATCACAAAAGCCAGGATCAAGGATAACAGTAATGCGATCGCGCCGCCTTCCAATAGCGGAGACAGAAGCTCATCGGTCAGAAGAGCAAGGATCGGCACTTTCGGCCGCGGCGAAGCAACCATCAGCCAATCCCCGTTGGAAAGTTGCCGCAGTGTGTAAAGCCAATATTTCCCGGTTCGATCGCGAACCGTTTGAGTGATACGCGATAAAACAGATTTCGGAGGCAATGAGATCGCAGTCGAAGCAGGATTGGTGTCCGTAAGCACCGCGCCGCCTGAATCAAAGGTCAGGATGCGAACGTTCAATGCCTGAGCAATAAATTCCTGGTTGCTCGTCGGCCGGTTGAGAAGGTTGTCGGCGGCTCGCAATTGCGCAAAAGTCTGGCGGTATAAAACCGGATTGCTCAACAGGAAAAGAATCAAAATAAATCCCACGACTCCAAGAGCCGTCACAATGAGCATGGCATAACTCAACCAAAGGCGGGCGCGCAGAGACGAGAACATATTCTAAAAACACGGCTCACAAGGCGGAGTCAAACCACCAATTTATATCCAACGCCCGTGACCGTTTCGATCTTTATGGAACTGCCTTCCAGTTTCTTCCGCAGGTGAGCAACATGAACATCAACGGTGCGAGTCTGTCCGTAAAAATCAAATCCCCACGCCATTTGAAGCAATTGTTCACGCGTGAAAACGCGTCCGGGTTGGGCTGCAAAGGTGAGCAATAAATCAAATTCTTGTGTGCGCAAATCCAGCAAACGGGAACCGACATGCGTTTCGCGTCGCGTCGGATCAATCGTCAACTCGCCAAGTTTGACAGGTTTATCGCTCGCGGCAGATTTATTTTCGCCGCGCCGTAAAATGGCTTTGACGCGCGCCA
>DATCTP010000408.1:0-3458 GCA_036567885.1 Anaerolineales bacterium
CGTTTTCCAGATGGTTTTATCAATGAAAGATCAACGCCGTGTTCTTCGGCAATATTTTTTGCCAGCGGAGAAACTTCAATCGAAATACTTTTTTGCGATTCAACAACCGGTGCAGGTTTTGTACCATTGTTTTTTGTCGCGGCGCTCGTGGCGCGTGCTGACGGTAAATCAACCGGCGGCGTGGAAGGAACTTTTTCGCCCGGTGCCAGAATCCATGCCACGGTGCGCCCCACCGGCACGACATCGCCTTCGTGTGCGAGCAATCCACCAAGCGTTCCAGATGCGGGCGATTCGATCTCCACCGTAACTTTATCGGTTTCGATTTCCATCAGCGGCTCGCCTTTGGCAACGGTTTCGCCGTCGCGTTTGAGCCAGCTCACTAACACGCCCGATTCCTGCGCCATCTCCAGCGCAGGCATGATCACGTTTGTTGCCATCTAGCCTCGCGCCGCCGCGACCATGGCTGCAACGTTTTCGTTTATTTCAGGTTCATGCGTACGTGTGGTTGGAAGAGGTCCGGTGGCGGTGTAATAATGATGACCCGCGACCATCAGATCGTTGGCGGGGAAACGCGTGATAATTTCGTGCCCCGTTTCGGTAACGACAATTTCTTCTTCAATGCGCGCCGCGCTCCAGCCATCGGAGGAAGGCCAGTAGGTTTCAAGGGCGAAGACCATGCCGGGCTTGATCTCATGCGGATGATCGAGGGAGACAAGACGGCTGATGACCGGCTTCTCCCAAATCGCCAGACCAACGCCGTGTCCATATTGAAGCGCAAACGCGGCTTCTTCGTTCGGGAATCCAAACTCGGTGGCTTTCGGCCAGACCGATGCAATCTCGGCGGTGGTACGTCCGGGGCGGACCAGTTCAATCGCTGCATCGAGATAATCGCGGCAACGCTTGTATGCGTCCACCATCGGATGCGAGGCATAACCAATAGTGAAGGTACGGTAATAGCAGGTGCGATATCCCATGTAGGATTGAAGAACATCGTAATAAACCGGATCGCCCGGACGCAACATACGATCCGAAAAAACATGCGGATGCGGATTACAGCGTTCGCCGGAGATCGCATTTACAGCTTCCACATATTCTGAGCCGAGATCATATAAAACTTTGGAAACTAAACCAACCGCTTCGTTCTCGCGCATGCCCGGAACCATAGCGCGATAAAGTTCATCATATGCCGCGTCGACTTGCGCGGCGGCATGCGTGAGCAAAGCGATTTCATCCACCGTCTTGATCAGGCGCGCTTCGGACATTAATTGCTGGCCGTCCACGATAGTCAAGCCTTTTTTCTGCAGTTCGAATAGCACCGGCAGTTCGGCAATGTCCACGCCAACGGGTTGTTTCTCCAAGCCGCGCTCTTTGAGTTCGATCCAAATCTTGTTGGCGACATCCTCGGCGCGTCCCATTTCCGGTGACATGGCGCCGCGCAGCATGGAAATGCCGGGACGTGAACGTTTTTCTCCAAGCCACGGAGCGTAAAGTTGATGATGTTTGGCCGCCGAGCCAAAGTCCCACAAGATCGGTTCATCATCCTGCGGCAAAAGCGTAAAACGATTGGCTTTATCCTGCGCCCAGGTGCCGATATGCGTCGCGGTGATATAGCGCACGTTGTTCATATCGAAACAAAGTAACGCGCCCATTTCAGATTCTTTGAGCAATTTCTTAGCGCGATCCAACCGTTGGCGGCGAAGCCGGTCAAAATCAATCCGCTGTTCCCAATCAACAGCCATGGTTCCATAGGTTTTAATTGCCATGTCAATTCCTTCCGCAAAGAGTCTTTGCCATTTGAAAAACCGTTTCCTCGGTTGGAACCGTGATATCTTCCAAGACCGGCGAAAACGGAACCGGGACATCCAGCGCGCCCATGCGTTTGACGGGCGCATCCAGATAATAAAAAGCGCCATCCGCGATCACAGACGCCAGTTCCGCAGTGACGCCATAGCGCTCATAACCTTCATCAATCACAATCGCACGCGATGTTTTTTTCGCAGATTCAATCAACGTTTGCTTATCAAGCGGAGCTGTCGTACGCGGATCAACCACCTCGGCGCTGATCCCGATTTCGTGAAGTTTGTCCGCCGCGCCGAGCGCGACTTGAACCATCGAACTGGTCGCCACGAAAGTAATATCTTCACCAACCCGCTTCACATCCGCGACCCCGAACGGGATGGTGTAATCCTCAGCGGGCACCGGTCCCTTGAGTTTGTACATCATTTTGTCTTCCATATAAACCACGGGATTTTCATCTCGGATGGCGCTCTTCAATAATCCCTTGGCATCGTAGGGCGTGGATGGGATAACCACTTTCAAACCGGGGACATGACTCACCCAAGCCTGCAAACTCTGCGAATGCTGTGCGGCGGAACGGCGCGTTGCGCCAAGCGTCGTGCGGAAAACGATCGGCGCTTTCATTTTTCCGCCGGACATGTAATGGATCTTTGCCGCCTGATTGACAATCTGATCCATCGCCAGCGTGAGAAAATCGCCGAACATTAAATCTACCACCGGGCGCAAACCAGTCATCGCCGCGCCGACTCCGAGTCCACTAAAGCCCGGTTCAGAGATCGGCGAATCAATCACGCGTTTTACTCCAAACTCTTCCACCAATCCAGATAAAACTTTGAACGGCGTGCCTGCTTCCGCAACATCTTCTCCGATAATGAACACGCGTGAATCGCGCCGCATCTCTTCCGCCAGCGCTTCACGGATCGCTTCTGCAAACGTCAATTCGCGCTCAGCCATTTTGATGTCTCCGGAGGCTGTAACCATTATGCATAAACATCTTCATCAACCTCGCTTGGATCCGGGAAGGGCGCGTTGATCGCAAACTGCACGCCATTTTCTATTTCAGACAAAACATCCTTATGAATGCCGTCCAGCACGGCTTGATCAGTTAATTTTTGTTCGATCAGTTTTTCCGCCAATAGTTTCAACGGATCGCGCTTGGTCCGCCATTCCTGTTCCTCTTCTTTGGAGCGGTAATAGGTGCGGCTGATGTCACCGACATGATGTCCATAATAACGATATGTCAAACATTCCAAAAACGCGGGACCTTCTCCGCGTCTGGCGCGTTCAACCAGCTTCTGAGTGGTTTCGTAAACCAATTGCACATCCTGACCATCAATGGTTTCTTCATAAATCCCGAATGCTTTTGCGCGGGCGGTAATTTCACCGGCTGTGGATTCGCTAAAGTGTGTGTATTCGTTGTATTGATTGTTTTCGCAAACATAGATCACTGGCAACTTCCACAGCGAAGCCATGTTCATGACTTCATACAAGAGACCTTGTCCCAATGCGCCTTCGCCAAAAAAACAAACCGCCACTTGACCACTGCCGCGCATCTTCGCAGAAAACGCCGCGCCAGTTGCGATCCCGGCGCTTCCGCCGACGATGGCATTCGCGCCAAGATTGCCCGAGTCGGGATCGGCGATGTGCATCGAGCCGCCTTT
>DATCTP010000409.1:0-3201 GCA_036567885.1 Anaerolineales bacterium
CTGTGGTGGGGCAAAAAACTCCTCCAGCGCACGCAGACAATTGGCGCTCAGTTTATGCCCAACTTCATCTTCGCAATATGTGACAGATGCACCAGCGCGTTCCAGCATCTTGACCGACTGACGCGCATATTCGATCCTGACCATTTCATCCAGCGTTCCATGCGCGACGAAAAACGGCTTGCCGTTTAATGGGCGCTTCTCAACCAATGATTCTGATCCCGTTGGAAGAAAACCTGCCAGCACGCCTGCGCGTCGAATGCGTTCGGGATAAAGCAGGGTCAGCGCATTGGTCAACGCCGCGCCCTGACTGAAGCCAATCACATCGAACTGATTCGCTTCCATTCGATTCTGCGCGGCATAATCGTCAACCAGCGCGATCAATGCCTCGGCGGAAGGGCGAAAATCTTCGAGACGAGGTGCGCCGCCAGTTCCGGTTTGAGGCACTCGCGGTGCTCGCCATGAATAACCGCCTGGCTCACCAGCATGAGGCGCGCGCGGAGCGACGATCCAATAATTCAAAGGAAAGTTTCGCATAAAAATCCACATGGAATTTTCATCGCCGGTCCAGCCATGCAAGAGAAGCAATAGACGCGCGGGTTGTTCCATTGCGGCGCGGACGCGTAAGGTCCAATTTTGAAACGCAATCAATTCCGTATCACTTTGGATCCGCATGTTTTACAATCCAATCCATTCCATAGAGAGCCAGCAAAATAAGGACAATCGGCACCAGCGCACCGAGCAAGCACAAGAGACCTGTCAATGCCGCGCCCAAGCCATAGATCAGCCAGATCAATCCCAACCCAAAAATAAAAAGCAGAACGAACGCGCCGACAGCAAGTTGGACGTTCGTCTGTTTTGCATATTTACGCAAATCGCGATCCATGTTCAATCTCCCAACAGTCGGCGGCGCAAACGATCCGACCAGGTTGTGGCGCGTTTCAATTCTGGCAGGACCGCCTCGAATGCAGCTTCACCGCGCTTGGCGACTTCATGCACGTCAACCATATCCAGTAAACCAATGTCGGCAACATCGGGGCGGATGATCACATCGGGCTTATCAATCTTCAAACGCAAATCGGTCAAGAGACGATCAGAAACATCCATCGAACGCATGAACACACCCAATGCCTGCGTGATGCGGAGGCGAGTCAGTTGTTGAACGATAGGATCGGGAATAGGCAATTTGAAGGGCATTTGCGCCGGTTCGCCGATAGGATTTCCCAAAACCACAGCCACCACCGGCAAGTGAGGCGCGAGTGAACGCGCCACAGAGACCGGCACCGGATCGAACGTACCGCCATCCACCAATTCCATGCCATCGACACGGAATGGCGAAAAGATCGTGGGGATTGCAATCGTTGCCAGGATCGCGTCTCGCACACAGCCTTCGCGTAAAACCACTTCGTGGGCGCTGTTCAAGTCAATTGCCACAACGGCAAATGGAATCTTGAGATCGGCAAACGTGCGATCACCGAGCGCGTCGATCAGCCATTTTTCCACGCCCGCCAAACCGTATAAGGATGCATTGTCCTGCGGGCGGTGACCGTACAAATGACGCTGATCGGCGCGCGCGAAAATCTCTTCCAATTCATCAATCGAATAACCTGCGGCGTACACCGCACCCACCACGCCGCCGAAACTGGTTCCCGCAATCGCGCGTACGCGAAACCCGTGCTTTTCCAACTGGCGCAACACTCCGATGTGTGCATTGCCCTTTGCGCCGCCTGCGCCTAATGCCAAAGAAATATCCATACCATCATCCTGATACTGTACAACATGAAAAACTTACCCACAAATTATACGCGCTTTGAAAGCATACGCTTCAAGGCATTAATCAACGCCTTAATATCTTCTTGCGTGTTGTAACCCTGAATCGAAATCCGGATCAATTTCTTGCCATTCCATTCATGAACCGGCGCCTCGATTCGATATTTATCATAGAGCCGCGCTTTGAACTTTAGAACATCGACTGAATCCGGTAACTGCGCGGCAAACATTTGAGCATACCAACTATCATCGGGATAATAGGACGGAATTTCTGTCAGCTTCTCGATTTGATTCAACGCCTCACGCGCCAAACCGTGACAATCGGCGCGGACGCGATCCCAATCATGTTTTTTCTGAAATTCAATTGCAGCAGGCACCGATAAAAATGCGGACAGATCGCGCGTTCCCATCCACTCGTGATAATCCACCAGCGTTGAACCGCTGGGTGCTTCGCTTTCATAACCCCACGAAACCACCAGCGGCTTGAGCAAAGGCTGGACCTCGGGCCGCGCATACAAAAATCCCGCGCCCTTTGGGGCACACAACCACTTATGCAAATTACCGCCATAAAAATCTGCGCCAAGGTAATCGAGTTCAAGATGGATTTGTCCCGGCGCATGTGCGCCGTCAATAATCGTCAGAATATTCTGCTCACGCGCGCGGCGAATCACTTCGGCAACCGGAAATAGGATCGCGGTCGGCGAGGTGATGTGGCTAAGAAAGATCACGCGCGTCTGCGGAGTTACTCCCTGCCAAAGATCATCCACAAATTGCTGTGTGGTCGAGAGTGGCAAAGAGATTTTTTGGTGGATATATTTAAATCCGCGTTCCTTGGATAAAAATCTCCACGTTCGGTCGAGCGCGCCGTATTCATGGTCGCTGGATAACACTTCATCACCGGAACCTAACTCCAGCGAACGCGCCACGATGTTGAGTGCAATCGTCACGTTTTGAGTGTAGACCAAGTTATCGGCACGCGTACCCAGATATTTTCCCAGCGCGAGGCGGGAATCCGCCATCAGTTCTGTAGCGCGTCTTCCCAGGAATTCAACCGGCTGATGTTCCAATTGGCGTTGCCAACGCTGATAGTTTTCAAAGACCGGCTTCGGCGTCGCGCCAAACGAACCGTGATTTAGAAAATGGATTTTTGGATTTAGGAGAAATTGATTTTTTAGAGCTGGCATCCGCTAATTATAAGCTCGATGTTACGGCGACTTTAAAGTTGGCGTAGCAATCCACATGCCTGCCTGAGATTGCTGCGCGGTTTGTTGGGCGCTCTGAAATACCGCGTCGCAAGCAACGTTAGGTTGCGCTGAAGCGGCGGTTGCAAATCCATGTTGAACAAGAATCAGGTTTACAAAATTGTCCCCCACCGTGACATAACGTAACAAGCGCCCGGCTGAATCTTTATCGGAAACATCGCTAAACATATTT
>DATCTP010000410.1:0-3910 GCA_036567885.1 Anaerolineales bacterium
GGAAATGAAACCGAAAAATAGATTCATCATATCGTTATCCATTTGTGTTTTGTTGTTGAGCGGGCTGGCATGTACAAGCTCTTTAGCGCAACTGCCAAATTTCAACTTTGGATCGACCCAGCCTGCGGCAACTATCGCTCCTTCGCCTACGCCTCAGCCGCGTGCCCAAACTACCTTCACCGCGGTTTTACCGGAACCGCTGGCTCCGGGCGAATCGCTCAATATGATCGTGATGGATGAAGTGACCGGCTTGGCATTGAACGCCACCTCGTATCCCATGCAAGCCAAAGATAATTTAACGTACACAGCTACATTGCCGTTGCCGCTCAATGCCGTGATCAAATATCGCTACATCCGGCAGTCCGGCGCGCCGATTTCAGAAGACACCGCGCTCAACACGCCGATCCGCTACCGCTTGTATTATGTTGCAGGACAGGGCGTAGTGCAGGATATGATCGGAAGTTGGACCGATAAAACTTACACGCGCCCGCTCGGAGGGATTCAAGGACGCGTCCTCAACACCGACACCGGCGCGCCGATCCCGAATATTTTGGTCACCGCTGGAGGCGTTCAATCCATCACCGATTCATCCGGTCAATTCGATTTGCATGGACTTCCCACTGGCGTTCACAATTTGGTCGCGTATGCCATGGACGGCGCCTATCAAACGTTCCAGCAAGGCGCGTCGGTTGCGTCTGGTTTGAACACGCCGGTAGAAATCCATCTGAAAGCCGCGCCACTGGTCAAGATCACATTCAATGTAGCCGCGCCCGATGACACCGTTCAAGGCGCGCCGATCCGGATCGCAGGCAACTTGTTGGAATTGGGCAACACCTTCGCAGACCTGCGCGGCGGCGTGAGCACTTCCGCGGACCGAATGCCGATCATGTCGCTCCAACCCGATGGACATTACAGCGTCACAATTAGCCTGCCGGTCGGCGCGTATGTTCAATATAAATATACGTTGGGTGATGGCTTCTGGAACGCGGAACACAAATCCACCGGCGAATTTGTTTTGCGGGATTTCATCGTGCCCGCGCAGGATACGCTGATCCAAGATTCGGTGGACACATGGCACGCGGGCGCATCCGCGCCGATTCTGTTTCAGCTAACTGTGCCATCCTCCACGCCCGTTGGCGATATTATTTATATCCAATTCAATCCATACGGCTGGACAGAACCCATCCCGATGTGGCCGATGGGAAACAACCAATGGGTTTACCGGCTTTACAGTCCGCTCAACATGCTCGGCACATTTCGTTATCGCTATTGCCGCAACGGGCAATGCGACAGCGCCGACGATTCAGCTACCGCGGGCGCAAATGCAGCGGGACACGAACTCTCGACGAGTCTTACGCCGCAGGATGTTCAGGATACGGTCAATTCGTGGGCATGGCTTGGAACCAACAACACCTCGCTGGCTGGCGCGCAGGTGACGGCGCGACCAACCGGATTTTTGAGCGGCATCGAGTTCCAACCGGACTATCGTCCCAACTGGTCTTATTATTTTCCGCAGGCGTTTCAAAACATTCAAGGCTTGGGAGCGAATTGGGTTTTCATTACTCCCTCGTGGACATTTTCTAACAGCAATCCATTGATCTTCTCGCCGGTTCCCGGCAAAGATCCGTTATGGATCGATTCTGCCATCATGGTCAGCCAGGCGCGCGCCATGAATTTAAATGTGGGTCTCTTTCCCATTCCCCATTTTCCAACAACAAATGCAAACGACTTTTGGAAGTTCGCGCCGCGCGATGCGAATTGGTGGAATGACTGGTTCGATCATTACCGCGCCTTCGCCGATAACTACGCCGATCTGGCGACTCAATCCGGCGCGCAGATGTTAATTCTCGGCGGCGGGACGTGGATCAACCCGGCGTTGCCGAACGGCACATTGAGTGACGGTTCCGCTTCCGGTGTCCCAAGCGATGCGGACGCGCGTTGGAAAGCCGTCATCGCCGAAGTCCGTCAACACTTCAACGGAAAAATTTTGTGGGCAACTCCATATACGCCCGGCAAGCTGACCACGTCACTGAGCTTCTTCCAAAACCTGGACGGGATTTATTTATTGTGGAGCGCACCGCTCGCCGCCCAATCTGGCGCGTCCAAAACCGATCTTTTAAATCAAGCCGGAAAATTGCTCGACAACGAAGTCTCGCCGCTGCCTTCGCTGCTCAACAAGCCGATCATCATTGCGCTGGCTTATCCATCTGCAAACGGCGTAGAGCTGAATTGCATCAGCGATGGCAAGGGCGGATGTCTCGATTGGCTGGCGCTCAACGAACCGAACAATCCAGCCTCCGCGTCCGTGGATTTGCAAAGCCAATATGATCTTTACGAAGCGATGTTGAACGCCATCAACACGCGTCCGTGGATTGGTGGCATCGTGAGCCGCGGCTTTTATCCGCCCGCCGCGTTGCAGGATAAATCGGCATCGGTGCATGGCAAGCCCGCCGCGGATTTGTTGTGGTATTGGTTCCCGAGGCTGTTAGGGATTGCGAAATAAGCTTGCGGTTAAATTGCAAAACTTAACCGATATTTATTACCGCGCATCTTATTTATTTCTATTATCCGCCCTTTGCTTTCGCCGTTTCCATGCTTCACCCGAACTATCCACTTTTAGCACATACTCATTTGGATGAGCTCCTTTGCCGGCTATCGATGCCTCAAATTTCTCTCCATCTGACAATGTGAGTATAAGGTTCGTTCTTTGATTCAAGAGAGCAATCACAATCGGGCTCGAGCTAGGATGTAAAACCTTTATAAAACATTCTGTTGTAAACAGGTTCGGGCTATGAACATTTTGCCAAACAGTCAGAATATATTCTGCATTGGCGGCGTGTGAATCAAAATTTACTTCACCTTGATCTTCTTCTGGTGGATAGTAGATACTCCAATCATTTGACATCATATTAAACCTCCTAATATCATTATTTAATCGTAAACCCAATTACTTATACATGCAAACACCAGTTTTTCAGTTTTTCGTAACTGGTTATAAGGGTATTTCTTCTGCAATATAACTATTGACGAATTCTCGTAAACCTGAATATAGCTCGCATTCAACTTGACCGAATTCAATAACGGAAGCGCCGCGCCAACCGAACTAAAATTTGCTATCAAAATATATATAATCAAAACCTCCGCCATTCAAGTGCGGAGGTTTTGATTGCTAATTGCTAACTGCTAATCGCTGGTTACGCTGTTTCCAAATATCGTTCGATCTCGTAATCGCTGACGCTCAGGCGGTAATCGTCCCATTCCTGTCGTTTGGCGCTGACGAAGGCTTCGTAGGTTTCCTCGCCAAGCGCGGCTTTTACGACTTCATCCTTCTCGAGTTCGCCGAGGGCTTCAGCCAGCGAGCCGGGTAATTCCTTCACGCCCAACTTCTTGCGTTCCTTTGCATCGAGATGATACAGGTTGATATTGTTAAGCGGCTTAGGCGCTTCCATTTTCTTTTCAATGCCATCCAACGCCGCGGCAAGCATCACGGTGAACGCCAGATAGGGATTCGAGGATGGATCGGGGAAACGCAATTCGGCGCGCACGGCTTTGTCGCGGCCTTCGGTGTAACGCGGAATGCGGATCAACGCCGAGCGATTTTTCTGCGCCCAGCCGATATAGACCGGCGCTTCATATCCGGGGACGAGACGCTTGTACGAGTTAACCGTCGGCGCAACGACTGCGGCTAAAGCGCGGGCGTGGGCGAGTTGTCCGGCGATGAACGAATATGCGGTCTTGGAAAGATGCGCTTCATCGTTCGGGTCGAAGAACAAGTTGGCGCCGCTCTTTTTATCGAACAGCGATTGATGGCAGTGCATACCCGAACCGTTGATTCCGAAAACAGGCTTGGGCATGAACGAAGCGGTCAATCCGTGCTGCGCCGCGATGGCTTTGACCGTGTATTTCAACG
>DATCTP010000411.1:0-4909 GCA_036567885.1 Anaerolineales bacterium
AAATTTATCGCGTCCGCCGGTGACTAGCATCATTCGATGGAAGCTGTCGAGATCATCCCATGCGCGGACAGTCACGCCTTTCTTTGCGGCAAGATGAATGTTGTAGCGGCATTTCTGTTTCATGCGCGCAAGAATTTCGGATTCGCTTCCGCGTATGTCAACAATAATTGTGCGAGGAGGTTGAATGTTGTATTGTGAAAGGTTGAAGGTTGAAAGTTGAAGGTTGAAATCTTGATCCCACAAATCAGGTTCGATTTTGAGAAAAATGGCGTGATGTTTTTTACAAACATCATCAATCTCTTTCCAAAATTCTTCGCTGCTTGCTGAATGCTGGATGCCGAACAAAAACTTCGGAATATATGCTATCGTAAAACCGAATGGCAACTTGCGAAAAAGAATCTGCGCGCCCAGATTGCCATGGACAACACGAATCGCTTTCCACCCAAAGGCAGATTTCAACTCAGCCCATTCGCCGGTTTGCAACACATGCGCGTTGGGATGGCTTTGAAGGAATCGATTCCACTCAGCAAGGGATACTTGTGACATTAGACCACTGATGTAATTTCAGGCGAAGGTGTTTCGCGGATCGATGCGCCGGGAACCACCTCATCGAGGAGAGAAATAATTTCATCGGCGCGTCCGCTTCCAGTCAAAGAAATGAGGCGTTGAAGAGTCTTCTGCAATTGATCGCTCATCAGCACATCTTCATGTTCCGAGCGGAAGATATCAGGATGCGCGGTCTTGTCGTAGGTTTTCTCCGGCTCCCAAAGTTCTTCACGCAATTTTTCGCCGGGACGAATGCCGGTGAATTCAATCTCGATATCGCGGCCCGGTTCAAGCCCTGAAAGGCGAATCAAATCTTCAGCGAGATCAAGGATACGAACCTGCTGTCCCATATCGAGCAGGAACGCTTCGCCGCCTTGTCCCATTGAGGCGGCTTGCAAAACAAGATGAACCGCTTCAGGGATGGTCATGAAGTAACGCTCCATATCGGGATGCGTTACCTGAACCGGTCCGCCGTTGGCAATCTGCCTCTTGAAGATTGGAATGACGCTCCCGCGGCTTCCCAATACATTTCCAAAACGGACCACGGAATAAGCGCGCTTGGTTCGACGAGCCGCGTCAAGCACGATCATTTCCGCAAGGCGTTTGGTGGCACCATAGACATTGGCGGGATGCACTGCCTTATCGGTGGAGATCAAAACCAAGCGTTCTACATTATTTTCAAGCGCGGCTTCGACCACATTACGCGTGCCGAATACATTATTCAGAATCGCTTCCTCGACGTTGGCTTGCATCAACGGCACATGCTTGTGCGCGGCGGCATGGAAAATCACTTGAACATCTTTGAAAACTGAGCGCAAGCGCTCAAAATCTTTTACATCGGCAATAATCGGCGTCAGCGTCAAAGATGAATAATCTTCTTTCAATTCAAGCAGAGTTTCAAAAATACTATTTTCGCCGTGACCGAGGATGATCAACTCGCTCGGATTCCAACGCGCGATCTGGCGCGAAAGTTCGCGTCCAATCGAACCGCCCGCGCCGGTGACGAGCACGCGTTTGCCGCTTAACACATTGCCGATCATTTCCTCGTGAATGCGGCGCGGCTCGCGGCGAAGCAAGTCGGTGATATCCACATCGCGCAATCGGCTGACACTGACCTTACCGCCGATCAATTCGTAAATGCCGGGCATGGTTCGCGATGGGATCCCTTTGAGGCGGCAGGCATCATTGACGAGCCGCACCACGCGTCCCGGTGCGGATGGAATCGCAAAGATCACTTCATCCACATGCTGGTTATCCAGCACATCGGCAATATCGCCCACCAAACCAATCACCGGCACACCATAAATTTCTTGCCGCTGTTTGATGCGGTCATCGTCGAGAAAACCGACCGGGGTCAAATTAAGTTGCGATGACTTTTGAAGTTCGCGCACCACCAGCGCGCCCGCGTCGCCTGCGCCGATGATCAGCGCGCGTTTCATTTTGCCGTTACGCGGCGCCGTGGATTGTTCCGCCAAAATGCGAAGCGCAAAACGCGAGCCGCCGATCAGAACCAGCGACAGCAACCAGTCAATGCCGAGCGCCGAACGCGGCATTCCGGGAAATATTATTTTGGTTGAAAGCAAAAGCAGCATCACGCCCGAGGTCAACACGGAAGCGGTCGTCACGGCGGCAGTGATAAGCCGCAGTTCATTGGTGCTGGCATAAACCCAAATGCGGCGATACAAACCAAAAAAGAAATAAGTCGGGGTCTTGATCAACAACGCCACGCCGCACATGACCAGCATCGCCGGAAAATAAAATGGCAATTGCGCCACATCGAGACGCAGGGCGAAACTTCCCATCACCGATACGATGATGAGAATCAAATCGCCGACTAACACATAGCGATTGTGAAAGTGCGGGCGCAGTTTTATCGCATCCAATCTACAGTTTCTTTCAAACCATCCGCCAATGAAGTCTGCGCCTGGAAGCCGATGATTTCCTCGGCACGCGCCGGACTCCCGAGCGATTTATAAATATCACCGGCGCGCGGCGGAGCAAACACCGGCTTGGGCGCGTTTGGAAAAAGTTTATACAGCACATCCAGCAAATCCAGGATGCGCGTACTTTGGCCCGTACAAACGTTAAAGATTTTTCCCACCGCGGATGGATGTTCCGATGCGATCAAATTGGCGCGCACCACATCGCCCACAAAAATCAGATCACGCGTTTGGCCGCCATCGCCGAAGACGGTTACCGGCTTGCCGTCGCGCAGGCGGCGGATGAAGATCGGCACCGCCGCGGCATACATCGAGTCCGGGCGTTGACGCGGGCCATACACGTTGAAATAGCGCAACGCAACAACTTCCAATCCAAAAGACGCGGTATAAAGTTCGGCAAACATTTCATCCACGCGCTTTGAAACCGCATACGGCGAAAGCGGCTTCAACAGCGTATCTTCTTTCAAAGGCAACGCAGCTAAATCGCCGTACACCGCTGCGCTCGAGGCGATCACGACGCGGCGCACACCAGCATTACGCGCGGACTCAAACAAAGTCGAAGTGCCAGCGATGTTGACATCGAAACAAACTTGCGGCTTCTCCATCGATTCGGGGACAGATACAAACGCGGCTTCGTGAAAAACGATATCAACGTCGCGTACCGCATCGGCGACAATGCGCGCATCGCGCACGTCTCCTTCCACGATCTCCAAACGGCTCCCATTTTTTGAGTTACCCGACCCTTCAAGGTTTTCGCGCTTGCCGCTCGAAAAGTTATCCAGCACGCGTACTGCCGCGCCCTGCTCCAGCAACGCTCGGACGATATGCGACCCGATAAAACCTGCGCCGCCAGTGACGAGATATTGTTTCAACTCATCTGCCCTTTCGACTTAAGACAGTTCCAATGGTACGCAGTGTGATCATAATGTCCATCATCAATGAACGGTGTTTGATGTAATACAAATCATATTCCAACTTGACCACCGTCTCAGTGACACTCGCAACGTAACCATAATTGATCTGCGCCCAGCCCGTCAAGCCGGGTTTGACCAACAAGCGCGCACGATAAAACGGAATCTGCCTTTGGAACTCAGCAATCAATTCCGGGCGTTCGGCGCGCGGACCGACCAGACTCATTTCGCCGTTCAAAACATTCCAAAACTGCGGCAGTTCATCCAAGCGCGTCTTGCGCAGGAAATTTCCCACGCGCGTCACACGCGGATCATTTTCCACGGCGAGTTTTGCCTCGCCATCCGCTTCCGCCGATTGGTGCATGGTGCGGTACTTAAAAATTTTAAAAACCTCTCCGCCCTGACCTAAACGAGTCTGCGCATAAAAAATTGGAAAGCCGGTATCGATCCAAGTCGCAACCAAGATGAACGGAAAACTGATCCCGAACAACAATAACCCAACTGCTCCACCGAGCAGATCCATCAATCGTTTGACCAATTCATAGAACCGGCTGACCCGCATTTCATCCGTGAAGGAACGAATCATCCAGTCGGATTCCAAGTGATGCACAGGAACGCGTCCCGCCATTTCTTCGTAAAGGATAGGCATGCGAGTCACTTCAATTCCATGTTCCTGCGCGTCCAGGATTGCCTGAAAGGTAGCGCCGCGGATTTCACCGGTAATTGCAATCACCAAATCAGAGACACGGTAATCTTCCACAATTTTTAAAAGATGACGGCTTGAAGCCAGCACCGGGAAACCTTCAAATGTATGTTTGGACTTATGAGGATCATCATCGATAAAACCGATCAGGTTGAACGGCGGCGGCTTCAACTTATTAAACGTCTGCACCAGCGCGAGACCGGCTTTGCCTGCGCCAAGGACCAATACGCGCCGCATCAGTTCGGGCGCGTTGTAAAGTCGAATATATAAGGCGCGCCAGCCCAAAGTCAAAAGCGAAGCGATGATCAAAAACGCGCCGACGCCAATGCGGGGCAGGGCATTGGGATCTTGGGTCACAATAAAGATCAAAGAATAAACCACAATTCCAACGAAAGCCGCGATCGCGATGCCTCGCAACGTTCTGCGCCAATTAGCCGCAACATGCGGATCATAAAGATCAATCATCAACAAGGCCCAGCCCAGCGGCAAAAGATAAAACCAGAAGGGTATGTGCAATCTCACAAACAATTGATTCAACACATTATCAACGTAGGACGGGGAAAAATAAAACCAGAAAGGCGCGCGCAATAAGATCTGGATTCGCTCGATCCTAAACCTTGTAACGATCAGGTCGTGCAATATATATAGCTTCCATAATTGCAATGCGGAGAAGTCCGCGATAACCGAGGCTACTAAATCCCCCAAAAGCAATAATACGCTATGCTCGCTGGAACGCAAACGAAAACCGGGACGAGGAGTGGTATCAGCCATGGTTCCGGATCAGCGGCGATGAGATAAGACTAAACAAA
>DATCTP010000412.1:0-2804 GCA_036567885.1 Anaerolineales bacterium
GAAGATAAAAGCATCTACACAACAACTGCAATCATCCCAGCGCGGCATATATCATGTATACGGGTATAAATTTCGCAGAAGGACGTAGGCAGCGGAAATATACAGCTTTTTTAAACGCCTTGCGATAAAAGCGGTTGGCAATCAGGCCAAAATCGAAAGCGGTGGAGATTTATCTCTACCGCTCTTGATTTATTTACTTCATCAATATCCTGAAACTTGCGCGCATGCTTATGGTCTTTGGCAGAGGCGGCGCACACTTCGCGGTCATACGAAGTTGATAGTGACATGATGCTTCACAAGCAAACTGCACGAGCAGACATGTGTTGGCGCGGTTGCAATACCTCGTGCAATTTAGTGTTCTATGGTCCCCAATTCGATAGCACATGCACGATCAAATCGGGGTTGTGTGGATCATTAGTTTTTAGGTGGACAGCAAAATCATGCGGGCCATCCATGCCGGGATGCATCATGAAGATGCTTGATTGGATCGTTGTACTTTCGCCAGAGTTGAGTGCCATCAAACCGATGGTCAATTCGGGAGGTCAGCACCCCTCCAAAACTTCGATGTACGGTTTCTCTTTGAAACGTAATACTCCATCGCCTGTATTGGTGACTTTGATCGCGAAGGTTTTATTGTTGCCAAATGGAACGTAGCCATAGTCAATTTTTTGCTGGTCGACGGCAATAACGGGAGTGCCGCCGCCGTTGTCACCATTGCTGCTTTGATTGGCGAAAAAGAATACAGCGACGATCAACAGAATCCCGCCAAAGACGACAATCGGCCATGGAAAACTCTTTTTTTGCCTTCTATATTTTTTGCTCATAAGCCTCCTTATTTTTGATATTCAAACTGGAACGAATACAAATATGCAATCAAATCCCAGATTTGATCCGGTGTAAAAATAGGTCCCCAGGATGGCATACCCGTGCCCATCCCGCCGCGCAGGATCTTTCCCTGCAAGAGAGCGGGACTCGCGCCGAGCATACGTTTGGGGTCAGTAAAGTTCGCAGGCGTTTGTGTAGTCATGCCAGCCTCGCCCGCCATATTTTGTTTGGACGTTTCACCTAATGCCGCTAACCGGTTGGCAAAAACGCCATTCCCCGCGCCGGTCTCGCCGTGACAGGCCGCGCAGTTCTGCGCGAATAATTTCTTCCCGTTCGCAAGCGCTTCGGGCGTTGTGTTGGATTCCCAGACATACGCGACCACATCCCATTTTTCGGGATCGCTTAGGTCGTTTGAGTTCAAATTTTCAAATGTTTGATAAGGTGAATGTGTTCGGTAAAAATCCGCATTGATAAATTTGGAAACTGATAAATTGTTAGCTAGTTGCTGACCACGGATCGCGGATGGCTTATCGTTTGGTATCACGGACGCGTCATGTGACGTGTCGATGTTGAGACCAAGAGTTACATAAAGAGAAGCTGTGATGGGCTGAGGTAAATTTGATCCACCGGTCACTTCAATCGTGCCGCGCATCCGCCAGTGATTGAGCCCACACCAACGCGTGCAATAAAACGTATATATCCCAGGCTTATCAAAAGTCAGAGTCAGGTTCGTCACCTTGCCGGGCATAATATCCACGCTTTGCATATCCATCTGGCCGACCACAAAACCGTGCGTCACATCATCGGATGTCAGACTTAGTTGAAGCGGCATGCCGACTTTGGCCTGGATGACGTTGGGACTCCATCCGCCATTCTCGGCAACGCGCGCGTGGATGAGCGGCGTGCGCGACCAAAAGGTGAGTGCCGCTCCAACCAAGCCGACAATTGTCACCGTTATCAAAATGCGTGTGATGAGTTCCGAACGTTTCATAACAGCAACCACAACATAATCAGGGTGACAATGAGACAATAGATAATGACAGAGATTGAAGATGTCTTTGCCTCCGCTGCCGCTTTCTGTGCTGTGCGTGCCGACCAGATCAATCCACCGACGAGCGCCAGTGTTTGCCCAGGCGCGAGAATGGAAGTGAGCATGGGTTGCCATGCGGTATTTGCGGTGCCAAATAAATTCCAACCGAGGCCAAGCGGATCGGAGAGTGATACAAAAATGTAACTTGCGTTGGTCAGCACAAAAGACAAACTGAAGGCAACCCAAAACATCAAACCAAGAGGAATGAGGGCGGTTGCAAGAGAAGCAAAACGTTGTTTCAGCGGGAGAGCGCTTTTCGTTTTCAGAATGCCCAGTGTAAAGAAACCTGGGAGAATGATAAAGATGATTGCAAGAAAAATAATGGCATATATCAACCAGGCCCTTGTGCCAACATGGTAAGCCGCGTCCTTGAAGGCGCCCCACGGACCGAGCAATACACCTGCATAGATCATCGCCGAACCGAGCATGATGAACGCTTTGAAAGCTTCATCCATTCTTGTGGACGGTTTGGCAAGATCGGCAGAGAATGGGCGCAGGTTGATGGCGATGTTATCATGCGGGCAGGTGCGGATACATTCCATGCACAAGCCGCAATAAGTATTTTTCGTCAAACCGCCGGGGAAGACATCCCAAGAACAACCATATCCATTTGCTGAACCGTTGTAGCAGGGCTTGCCTTCGCAAATCACACAAACCTGTTTGTCCTTGATTCGCAATTCGATCGGAGCAGTCTGCGAATAAAGACCGATAAATCCGCCAACCGGACAAAGATAACGGCAGAACGAACGGCGTTCGAAGACTACGCTCAGGCCGATTGCGGCAAATAACATGGCTGCTAAAACGAACCCCGTGACATTGGGTGTAGTCAGAAGGACACTGCTAAAGAGAGCCAACAAAAGAAATGAAATATTTTGCAGCCAAATGTTGC
>DATCTP010000413.1:0-6005 GCA_036567885.1 Anaerolineales bacterium
ATGTGACTCAGTTAAGCGAGATCCGCAAAAGACTTGAGTCGCTTTACGGTCTCGGCGGCAGTCTGGATCCAACCGCGAGCGATACGTTCAATGCCGTGGATCTGCTTGGAAAAATTGATGTCTCGCATTACACGCCGACTGGCAACGCACAATATCCGCAGACCGGATACGGCACGGCTCTGAAGCAGATCGCTCAAATTGCCAAAGCCGGTATCGGGCTTGAAGTTGCGTGCGTGGACATCGGCGGCTGGGATACACACAACGCCGAAGGCGCAACCGATGGGGATATGCCGAAGTTGCTGGATGAACTAAGTTCGGGGCTTGCCGCGCTTTACACGGATATGGGCGATCTCTCCAAGAAGATGACCATCGTGACCATGTCTGAATTTGGACGGCGCGCGCAGGAAAACGGTTCGGGCGGCACCGATCACGGACACGGCAATGCGATGTTCATCGTTGGTGGCGGAGTCAACGGCGGAAAAGTTTATTCTGATTGGCCCGGACTCGCTCCCGATAAACTTTACGGTCCCGGCGATCTCAACGTCACAACCGATTACCGCGATGTGTTGGCGGAGATCGTTGCGAAGCGAGTCAAGAATCAAAACCTAACTCAGGTCTTTCCTGATTACACAGTTGTGAAGACTTTGGGAATCGTGCAAGGATAATTGTTGTAGTAGGGACACGGCGACGCCGTGTCCCTACAATTTATTTCAACAGCCTCGGAATCTTTTCCAGCATCTCGTCTCGTACCTGACGGAAAATGGTTAGCCGTTCCTCATCTGTTCCCTCCGCCTTTGCCGGATCGCGGAATCCCTCGTGGACGCGTTTTCCTTTCCCCAGCCACACAGGACATGCCTCGTTGGCATCATCGCAGACGGTGACCACCAAATCGAAATCATGATTCCGAAATTGTTCAACGCTTTTTGATTCGCCGTGATGTTCGATTCCAATTTCCCGCAATACTTGAATCGCCAGCGGATGAACAAAACCCGCTGGACGCGTTCCCGCAGAAAATGCCCGCCACTCGTCAGAGTAACGGGCATTGACAATCGCTTCCGCCATCTGCGAACGGCAGGAATTGCCCGTGCACAGGAACAGCACGCTTTTATTCATGTTTATGCGGATGCCAGAATTCATTGTCCGTGTCGGTAATTTCCGTCAATTCACCGGTAACAATAAAGACCGTCCGCTCGCAAATATTCGTCACACGGTCGGCGACGCGCTCGAGATTATGCGCCACCCACAACAACCAGTTGGCGCGTTCGATGGTAGTCGGATCGGCAATGACGATGGTCATCAACTCGCGATAGATCTGGAGATAGAGTCCGTCTACGATATCGTCTTCCACCGGGATCTTGCGCGCGGTTTCCATATCCTCGTTGACAAACGCAGTCAGCGCCCGATGAAGCATATCCACGCCTTTTTCAGCCATACGCGGAATATCAATCAGCGGTTTAAGCAGCGCCTCATCGCTCATGCGGATATTGATGTTGGCAATGCCTTTGGCGTAATCGCCCATGCGCTCCAACTCGGAAATGATCTCGAGCGTCGATGCCAGCAAGCGCAGGTCATGTGCCATCGGCTGTTGCGTGGCGATCAGGATCATCAACTGGCTCTCGATCTCGAACCGTTTCTTGTTGATGGCGCGGTCGCCCTCCAGGATTTTTTGTGCGGCTTTCAGGTCGCGCTTCTTTAATCCTTCGACAGCCTCGATAATGGACTGCTCAACCATGCTGCCAAGCATCAATACATCGTCTTTGACCTGTTTGATTTCCGTTTCAAATGTTTTTCGTAACATGGATTCCTCGGCTTATCTATAAACCAATTATATCTTTATCCGAACCGACCGGTCACATAATCTTCGGTGCGCTTGTCTTTTGGGTTTGTAAATATAATCTGTGTTTCGTTGAATTCGATCATTCGTCCGGCGCGGTGTTCGTCAATCATCATCATGGCGGTGTAATCGGAGACGCGCGCGGCTTGCTGCATGTTGTGAGTCACGATGAGGATAGTGTAATCCTTGACGAGGTCGTGCATCAACTCTTCGATGCGGAGAGTCGAGATCGGGTCGAGGGCGGAAGCGGGCTCATCCATCAGAATGACTTCCGGTTCGACCGCCAACGCGCGCGAAATGCACAAGCGTTGCTGCTGTCCGCCGGAAAGCGAGTATCCACTTTGATGAAGTTTATCTTTCACTTCATCCCAGAGCGCAGACTGCCGCAAAGATTTTTCTACGATTTCATCGAGATCATTCTTCCGTCGAATTCCATATAAACGCGGACCGAACGCCACGTTGTCGTAAATGCTTTTCGGGAACGGATTCGGACGCTGAAAAACCATCCCGACCCGGCGGCGGACATCCACGACATCCACACCGGCAGTGTTGATGTTTTCACCGTCTAAGATAATCTCGCCATCCATGCGGGCGCTCGGCGTCAAGTCGTTCATTCGGTTGAATGAACGCAACAACGTGGATTTTCCGCAGCCCGACGGACCAATGATGGCGGTAATTTTGTTGGATTGAATCGCAATATTGATTTCTGCTAATGCCCGAAATTTTCCGTAAAAGACAGAAAGATTCTTGATCTCCATCTTGTGATTCGATTCAGCACTCTGTGTCATATTGTTTGAAACAGCGATTTTGGTTTCCATTTCTTTATCCTTGAAGAGCGCGTTTGCGCGACTCAACCCATAAACGCGCGATGATTTCGATCAATAAAACGAAAATCATTAAGACCAATGCCACACCCCAGGATTGATCGATCCGTTCGGGATAGGGCTGTTGAGCGTATTTCCACAGCGTCAGCGGAAGTGAATCCACGGGCTGGTTGATGATGCGTCCGATAATCGCAAATAAACTCTCATGCGTTTGAATGCCGCCTTGGATGATCTGCCTAACATCATAATGTTCATTCCCCAAAGCCGTAAACAGCAGGGGAGCGGTTTCACCCACCGAGCGGGCGATCCCCAAAAGGAAGCCAGTAAGAATCCCATCCAGGGCTGCGGGGAACACAACGCTCAACGAGGTTTTCCATTCCGGCGCACCGAGACCCAACGAACCTTCGCGCAAGGTATGCGGAACCAGTTTGAGCATTTCCTCGGTGGTGCGGACGATCGTTGGCAGCATCAAGATTGCCAGAGCCAGCCCTCCGGCCAAAGCAGAATAATGTTTTGTGGGGACAACGAGAAGAACATAAACAAAAAGACCCATGATAATGGATGGAATACCTGCCAGCACATCTGTGCCAAAGCGCAAGGCTATGCCTAAAGGAGTATTGGGATTGCGCGCGGCATAAAAAGCCGTCAGCACCCCGGGCGGAATAGCAAATAGGCAGGCTAGAATCATTATGACAATGGTGCCTTCAATGGAAAATAAGACACCGCCGCCGGACATGCCGAGCGGGCGCGATAATTGGGTGAAAAAATCCAGGTTGATGGTGCTTCCACCGCGATAGATTACATAACCAATGATCCAGAACAAGGGAATCAGCGCCAGCAAAGTCAATAAACCAGTAACCGTGAGCATGACAATGTTGGTGATTCTTCGGCGGCGCGAGTGTGCCGCCTGGTTCTTCGTAATCAATTCCTGAAATCGAGTAGTGGTCACGCGCGCGCCTCCTGCGGCGTGCGCCGCGCCACCTGCCAGACGAGAAAGCGCGCAATTAGATTCAAGATCAACGTGATAATGAACAACGTCAGGCCGATCTCGATCATCGCGTCCGTGTGGAGTTGGGATACCGCTTCCTTGAATTGATTGGCAAGCAGGCTCGCCATCGTGGAACCAGGTTTTAGCAGGGAATTGGTTGCTTCAAGCGAGTTCCCGATGACCATCGTCACAGCCATGGTCTCACCGAGGGCGCGCCCCAAACCCAGAATGACAGCACCGAGAATGCCGGACAGGCTATAAGGCAACAAAACCTGCCAGATCATTTCCCAGCGCGTCGATCCTATTCCCATTGCGGCTTCCCGCTGGCTGTTCGGTATGGCGAGGAGCACATCGCGGGTGATCGCTGTAATCGTTGGTATGATCATGATGGTCAGGATCATAGCAGCCGCAAGCCTTGACGAACCGCTGAGCGGAATCGGCCCGGTAAAGAAATCTTTGAGCACAGGTATTTGTCCAAACGCCGCAGAGAGTCCCTGCCCAACTGGAACCACTACTTTAGGAAGAAAAACAAAGATTCCCCACAAGCCATAAACCACGCTTGGAATGGCTGCCAGTAATTCGATCATCCAGCCAAGCGGCAGGCGCAATGGTTCCGGACACAATTCCGCTAGAAAAACGGCAATACCCACGCTGATCGGAATGGCGAAAACGATCGCGAATAATGACGTAATTAAAGTGCTGTATATAAAAGCCCAGGATTGGAAAACCCCCGATAACGGATCCCAGGTTGCATTGGAGGTGGGGAGGACGAACGCCCAGCCGAGTTTGGCGCGTGCGTCAGTGGACTGTTGCCATAGCATCCAACCGATGGCAACCACAATAGCAAGAACGAGAAAGGATGCGACAATGATCAACGCTGACCATAGAGTATCCCCATGATGGGTTGATCGTTGAAACCGTGCCAGCCAATTTTTCTGGGGAATGGAAATCTTTTTCATATCAATCGTTGTTAGAACCTCCGGCATATACTCAATATTAATTTGTAACCGAAAATTCTTGTATATTATAAAGTCAAATGGAGGGCCTCCTATTTATAACATAGAGGGGCCCTCCTAGGATTAATTGGAGATGGTTGGAACTAGTGGGTCATAACCGGTTGACCGTTGCAGGTCACCTGGCCAAGTTTTGCAATTGCAAGCTGCGAAACAGCAGAGGGCAGCGGAACGTATCCGAGAGACTTGGCTCGACTGGTAGCCACCGGGTTTGTCAAAATCCAATTGATATACTCAACGAGCTTGGAAGCTTTGACGCAATCCGTCATGCTGGTCTGGTGAATGATGATGTAAGTGTAACCGGCGATGGGCCAGGATGTAGCACTTGGGCCGTTTACGATAACATTCGTCAACTGAGGCGTGAACGTATTGGCGAAATCATTCATCGCGGAGACAGTGCTATCCGGCGAAGCAGTGACTGTTTTTCCAGCTTTGTTGACCATCTGCGCGAAGGGCAATTTGTTCGAGATTGCATAAGCATATTCAATATAACCAATGGATTCGGGCGTGTTTTGAATCGCAGCAGCAACACCTGGGTTGCCATTGCCGCCAACGCCATTCCCGGCCTTATCCGCGGGCCAGTTGATCGTTGTACCAGAGCCAGCAGTCCAAGCAGAGCTGAATGAAGTCAAAGCGGCGGTGAAGATTGCAGTGGTGCCAGAACCATCCGAGCGATGCGCTACGGTGATCTGTTTGGCAGGAAGCTTGGAAGCAATCTGAGGATTGAGCGCAACGATAGCCGGGTCATTCCATTTGGTAATCGTGGCATTATAGATACCAACCAATGTATTGCCGTCTAGAATGAGAGCGGGCCCCTTTGGATCGAGTTCCGGGATGTTGTAGCTCATCACCGTTGCACCGGCTAGGAATGGATACATTTGCAAATCTTTGCCGGCTGTTATTTGATCCGCGCTGAGCACCGCATCCGAACCAGCGAAGTCAACGGTGCCATCCGTGATGGCTTTGATTCCAGCGCCTGAACCCGTGCCTTGATAGTTGATTACTACTGCTGGGTCAACCAGCGGAAACGCAAATGCATATTCGCTCTCGGCGGGGGCTTGGAACGTGCTTCCCGATCCATTGAGTGTAACGGAACCGGGGGCAAGCGGGGTCGGAGATGGAACTGCCGTGGGAGCCGCAGTCATCGCCGGCGCTTGGGTCATGGCCGGAGCCGTGGTCGCGGCGGGTGTAGCACTGGTGCCGCAAGCCGCCAGCAAGAAGCTGAATGCAATTGTAACGAACACAAACGAACGAAAGAACTTTGACATTTCTTTTCTTCTCCTTTTGTTTTTTATATACTCTACAATGTTATCAAGCAGCTTTTAAAAGCAATGGAAGAATGGGTT
>DATCTP010000414.1:0-6846 GCA_036567885.1 Anaerolineales bacterium
CAAAGCACGTGGAATTTGGAAAACCGCTTCACCGGCTGGACCGATGTCGGTCTTACGGAACAAGGCGTTGCGGAGGCATATCGGGCGGGGAAGTTATTGCGTGAAGGTGGTTACGTTTTTGACGTGGCATTCACATCGGTGTTGCGGCGCGCGATTCAAACTCTGTGGATCGCCCTGCAGGAAATGAATCTCGAATGGATTCCGGTAACAAATGCCTGGCAGTTGAATGAGCGTCATTACGGCGCGTTACAGGGACTCAACAAATCAGAGATGGCGGAAAAATTCGGCGAGGCTCAGGTTAAGATTTGGCGTCGCAGTTACGATGTCCCGCCTCCGGCGTTGGAATTGACCGATGAGCGTCATCCGAAATTTGATCCGCGTTACGCCTCCTTGAAAGCGGATCAAATTCCCGCCACCGAATCGTTGAAGATCACACTCGAGCGCGTGCTTCCGTATTGGCATTCGACTCTTGCGCCAACGATTAAATCCGGCAAGCGCGTTTTGGTTGCCGCGCATGGAAATAGCTTGCGCGCCATGGTCAAATATCTTGATAACATCTCAGATGCGGAAATTCCCGAATTGAATATTCCAACGGGCATCCCGTTAGTTTACGAGCTGGACAATAATCTTAAACCGATTAAGCATTATTATTTGGGCGATGCCGATGCCGTGGCGAAAGCGGAAGCCGCCGTCGCGAATCAAGGGAAAGCAAAATAATACGCAAAGCGAAAAACATAAATCGTAAATTGTAGTGATGGACTCTGGCAAAAGACTGCTAGAGTCCTTTTTGCGTTTTGAAAATTGCGAATTAGAATCTTCTTATGTCCCTTCATCCTGATTTCGTTAACGAACTCCGCAAGCATTTTACCGGTGACATTCGACTTGATTTGAGTTCCAAGATTTTATACAGCACCGACGCTTCCATTTATCAAATCGAGCCGCTGGGTGTTGTCCTGCCGCGTACCCAGGATGATTTGCATTCTGTGGTTGAACTTGCGGCAAAGTTTCGCATTCCGATTTTGCCGCGCGGCTCCGGCTCGTCATTGGCGGGGCAGGCGATTGGCGAAGCTTTGATATTAGATTGCTCGCGCTGGCTGGATCACATCATTGATGTTGACCCGGATTCAAAAACTGCGATTGTTGAACCCGGCGTCGTTCTTGCGGACCTCAATCGTGCCGCCGCTAAATTTGGCTTGATGTTCGGTCCCGATCCCGCTTCCGCGGAACGCGCCACAATGGGCGGTGTAATCGGAAATAACGCAACCGGCGCACATTCCATTTTGTATGGTATGACCGCCGATCATTTAATTTCTGCGGATGTGATTTTATCGGACGGTTCATTGGCAGTGTTCGATGATTCAATTTCCAATTTCCGAATCTCGAATCCGGATTCTCGATTATCCAATATTGCTTCCGCTGCATTTCAAATCCGCGAAAAATATGCTGAAGCCATTAAACAGGATTATCCAAAGTCATGGCGAAATTCAGCGGGCTATCGTTTGAATTATTTATTGCCGTGGTCGGCGTCACAGCCTCCGCAGTGGATCGGCGATTCGTACCCAGCCAATCTGGCTGAAGGAAAGTTTAACCCGGCTCATCTTTTGGCGGGAAGTGAAGGTACGCTGGCAGTGATTCGCCGTGCGAAAATAAATCTTGTCCCGAAGCCTAAACATACGATTTTGGGAATTCTTACTTTCGATAGCATTGCTGAGGCGTGCGATGCTGTGCCTGATTTACTGAAGTTCAATCCGAGCGCGATTGAATTGATTCCGCAATTGATCCTTCGATTGGCGCAATCCATTCCTGCTTACGCGTCGCAAATGGGATGGGTGGCGGGCGATCCGTCGGCGTTGCTGGTGGTTGAATTTAGCGGCAGCCAAGTCGAAGTCCTGAAAGAAGCGGTGAAGCAATTGGGCGAGGATGTTTCCATGGTGGAGTCTGCTGAAGATCAGGCGCGCATCTGGAATGTCCGCAAAGTCGGATTGGGGATTCTGGATTCACGTCCACAATCGGCTCGGCCGGTGGCGTTTATTGAAGATTGCGCCATCCCGGTTGAACGATTGGGGGAGTTTGTGCGTGAGATCGAGCGAATCATGTCTGCGCACAAAACCGAGGGTGGAATTTACGCGCACGCTTCGGCCGGTTGTTTGCATATTCGCCCGATATTGGATTTGCGAACCAGCGAAGGCGTGCGTTCATTGCGCTCGATTGCAGAGCAGACGTTGGTGCTGACGCTGCGGCTTGGCGGCTCGATGTCTTCGGAACATGGCGATGGAATTGTGCGTGGCGAATGGTTGAAGCAAACGTATGGCGAAGAAGTTCTCGAAGCCATGCGTTTGCTCAAACGCAGCGCCGATCCATTCGATTTACTCAACCCGAAGAAGATGTTCGACGCACCGCCGATGGATTCGCATTTGCGCTACGGCGTAGATTATGAAGTTCGTGCTTGGACTCCGGCATTGGACTTCACGCGCAACAATGGATTATCCGGTGCAATCGAACAATGCAATGGTCAAGGTGTGTGCCGAAAGACAACCGGCGTGATGTGTCCTTCGTTCCAGGCAACACGCGAGGAGAAAAATTCCACGCGTGGGCGGGCTAATTTATTGCGAGCGATGATTGCTTTGCCGGATATAAAAAATAAAACGCAAAACGAAAAACGCAAGGATGTTATTGAATCTGTTGCCGCAGCGTTGGATTTATGTTTGGCTTGTAAAGGTTGCAAAGCGGAATGTCCGAGCGGCGTGGATATGGCGAAACTCAAAGCTGAGTTTGAATATCAATACTATAAATCTCATCGCAGGTTTTTGCGTGATTATGTCTTTGGATATTTCCACGTTGCCGCGCAATGGTTCTCAGTGTTTGCGCCGTTCGTCAATTTTGCGACAAGCAATCGTTTGACGAAATCTATGGTGACACGAATCATGCAGATTGCACCGGAGCGTCCTTTTCCAAAATTTACGCGGAAGCGAGCCGCACCCGTACTAAAAGGGAAGCGCCAGAAAATAATCTTTCTCTCCGATCCATACTCACGATATGTGGAATCGCAAGTCGAACAATGCGCCTTCGATATTTTGGATATATTGGGATTTGATGTTTATGTTTTACCGGTGGTCAGCGCCGGCGCGGCTTTGATATCGAAAGGTTTTTTGGATTCCGCTCGAAGCCATGCGACAAAAGTTCTGGAGGCTTTGAATAGAATTGATCCCGATTCTTCTTTGCCAATTATCGGCATCGAGCCGCCGGAAATTTATTCCCTCAAGCATGATTATTTGGATTTACTCCCACAGCGTGCCGGGGAAATCTCTCGGCGCTTGGAAAAAGTCTGGTTGCTGGAAGAGTTTTTGCTCCGGTCTGATGCGTTCAAATCTATCTGTTTGCGCGTGGAAAAAGCCAACTTGCCGGAAGTAAAATTTCATCCGCATTGTCATCAACGCGCCGAAGGTCCATCCGCCGACGGTTTTCCGAATGGAGTAAGTGCAACGGTTCTCGCTTTGAGCGAATGCGGATTTGATGTGGAGCTTTTCGACGATGGCTGTTGTGGCATGGCTGGCACTTTTGGTTACGAATCCGAACATTATGACCTTTCGATGAAAGTGGGGGAACTGAAATTACTGCCGCATCTCCGCGCTTTGAATTCTAAAAAAGAGTCTTGGGTGATCGCCGCGACGGGCGCGGCATGCCGCATGCAAATTGTTCAGGGGACGGGCTTCGAAGCGCAACATCCACTTGTGCTTTTAAGAGAACAGCTATTTAAAGCTAAATCGAAGTTGTACTTGTTTAGCGTTCGAAGTTACTCAGGGTGAAGTAGCCAACGGTAAAGAACGATCAGCAGACAGGAAAGGGCTGCGTAAATGAACCGATGTGCCATCACCGAATTGTTGCAGTTGGATGAGGTAATCGAGGATCGGAACCGAATGTTGATGACACGTAACCAAGACACTCGCCAAGATGGCATGGGCTTCTGCCCCGGGCTTGGTCCGGTTGCAGCCGTTGGTTTTTCTGGTGATCACCGCCGGTCGCAACATCCGCTCCGCCTGATTGTTAGTGGCCTCCAAGCCATCGACATACAGGAAGCGCAGCAAGTGCGGGCGCTGCCTGCGCAACCGTTTGGCAAAGCGGGCATTGTCTCGATCAGTCAACCTGCGCTGAGGCGCAATCAACTGATCCAATCGAGCTTCCAGGGCTCGAGCCCGCTGGGCAAAGGTGAATGGATCCAAACTCGGCTTCTCCGCCTTCAACTGCAACGCCTCTTGCAGCAAGACGGTCATCTGCCGGGCAAAGTGCAGAGCGCGACCGGTCTTGCTCTCCCGCATCTCCTTCAGATCCGTGAGCAAATGCGACAGGCATTTCTGTTTGAGCCAAGCGCTCAGTCGTTGTTCGTCATACGCCAGGAATCCATCGGAGGTCAGGATGCCTTTGAACTCCCGGCCGAGAATATCGATGATTACGTCGCTCGAGCGATTGGCGCGGATGGCATACACGGTAATCTCCCGGTGGGTGAAGACCCACAGCCAGGCCGACAGCGTTCCAATTCTCCAGCCCGTTTCGTCTGCGTGCACCACACTGCATTGGCGGATCAACTCGATCAATCTTTCATAGACAGGTCGGGCCGTGTTCGCCAGTTTTTGATCGGCCTGACACCAGCCGCTGCGACTCACGGGCAGGCCAAACGCATCGTTCAGCACTTCGCTCACCTTGCCATACGAAACGCCCAAACGATGTTTCAAATCTGCAGCCAGCGCTTTCGCACGCGGGCCCACCAGAACGCCTGCCGCACCCGTCGCATCCGAGATCTGTTCCGGATGGTGCGACCTCACCCGCTTCTGGCAACGGCCACAATAGCCGCTGTAGGTGATGAAGCGAGTGGTCTTCACCTCGATCATCGGGATATCGGTGACAAATTGCTCATGCTTGCGAATCTCTCGCAGCCTGCCACCGCACTCCGGACAGCCGTGCAATTTCGCTTCCTTCGTCTCATACACTTGCTTCAAGCTCGGAAGTTCGCGATGACGAAACGTACCTTTTCCAGCTTTGCGCCCCGCCCGCTTCGGATGTTCCACCCAGTGCCTGCGCGCAAACGGTGTGGCTTGACGTCTTCCGGCGCGCTTCAATTCTTCCACCTCAGCTTGCAAAAGCTCAACTTGCTTCTGCAGTTTCTGTATAGTGGCCAAGGCCTGAGCCAGTTGTTCCTTCAGCTCGGCAATCTCTTGATCCTTTGGATCGGTAAGGTGGTTCTCCTTATGTCGCATCTTCTTCATCGTCTCTTTCAGCAGTGTACGTTTTCTTGCACATATCTGACAAGGGTCGTTCTACCTCTTTTCCTCACGACCTTCTACCCTTTTCAAGATGCCCTACCAAAATATCACTTTTGAACGCTAAACAAGTACATTGGTCAGTATCTACTCACACCCCTGCGGGTAGAGGAAGAGCAGGAGTTCCAAACAAATTTTGAATGGCATCAAAAGGAGACGTTCCTTTGAGAGCAGCCGTGTCAATCACAGAGGCCAAGGCTGCATAGGTTCGAGCACCCCAGCCGGAGCGGAAGCAGCCGATGACTTTCCGATGAATCACTGAAGGACGCAAGTTTCGCTCACTGAAATTGTTAGTCGGTTCGACATCGGTGCGGTGCAGGAAGACGAACAGGCTATCCCGGTACTTTCGATACCGGCGCAGGAGGATCGCTGCCTCGGGTCGTCGCAAGGTACGTCTGAGCAGTTGATTGCAACGTCGCTCGATCTTTCGAACTTGAGCGAGGAACTGTGGAGGTGAGAGTTGGTTTCGCTGGTGATGAAGATGGATGGCAAAACGGAACAGTGCTTGCATTTCCCGAGGCCAGGAGTATTTCGGATACCGATCAATGAGAGCTTGGAGATTGCGAATTTGGTGAGCCATGCAGAGTTGGCGCTCTCTGGCGGGCGCTTTCAATTGGGCTGGCAGACAATCGCTGACCCAGACTTCGGCTTCGTGTCCGGCCATCACATCCCGGATCACGTCTTCGCTGCGGTTGAAGCGAATGACATGCAGAACGGCACGCGACGAGCCGAAGACCCATTGCCACCAGTTTCCGCCATCGACCCGACTGCTGGTTTCATCAGAGTAGATGACCGCACTGCTTTGAATTTCGGTCTGGATCGCTCCGACCTGCTTCAAAGCTCCTCGTCCGGCACGCTGCATAATTTGGTCGATCCCACCCTGGCTGATCTCCACGTCATTCAGACACTGGAGGGCCTCCTGGGTCCGTGCGTAACTCATATGTTGTTCCTGCCGATAGTAGACTACCATATTCTCCAAGCGCGCACCAAACGTGCGATTCATTTCCAATCCGGCCGGAGGCTGGCCCACTTGTTCCTGCCCACAGCGCGGACAGACTGTTGCATACTGCCGCACCTCGATCACTTCCGCATGAGCTTGCGGTATTTCCGTGATCTGGTTCACGTCTACCAATTCTTGCGCTTCTTGGCGCAGATCGGTCTGGCAATGCTCGCACACTTGCGGCTTCACGTCCACTCTATGCTCCGGGTCCGCCACAAACTCACGTTCATGTTTCTCATGACCCAGCGGCGGTCCATGTCGTTGTCGCTTGCGCTTCGCAGGCAAATTGCTCTTTTGATCCCGCGATGGAGGCTGCGAAGAATTACTCGAGTTGGTCGGCGGCTTCTGGATCTTCTCCAGTTTCAAGCGCAGCGCTTCCACCTCGCTCTGCAACACCAAAATCAAGTCAATCAATTCTTCCTGGTTCAGTTGGGTCAGCTGGTTTCGAGTCAAAGTGATTTAACTCTCCAAATCATTCTGGCCCATCTTACCAAATCTCACTCTCTTCGCGAAGGGTGTGAGTAGATACAT
>DATCTP010000415.1:0-3796 GCA_036567885.1 Anaerolineales bacterium
TCCCCCCATTTTCAAAGAAAATGGGGGGAGATGGAGTGGGGCGATCGCCCTCATCAAACCCCAATTCGAGGCTGGGAAGAAAGATGTAGCGCGCGGCGATGGCGTGATCCGCGATGCGGCCATTCACCGTCAGGTTTTATCCAATATGCTGACCTTTGCGCAAGGCGAGGGATTCGCCGTGCGCGGATTGATCCGTTCTCCGCTGTTAGGTCCGAAGGGAAACGCCGAATTTCTGGCGTGGCTTGGTTTTGATAACGGGAAAGATGTTCCAGAGCTAATTAATTCGTTGTTTTGAAAATTTAAGTCGAAGCTTTTGTTCCGCTATTTACTAAAAATTGTATTTTGATATCCGAGCGCAGCGAAGAACTTGGCGAGATAGGTCTGCGCGTTCTGGCTTGCAGTATTGAGAATGCCGTCATCCAACGAGGCTTGCGTGATTTTATCCTTTGCGCCTTGGAGGCATAAGAGCACCAGATTCGGATCGGGTTGTACGAAAAGGCCGTTCTGCACATTGTACATTTGAGTCTTGCTCTCATCCAGCGATGTTGTAAAAACTTCGGCGGCGGGCAGTTTGACGTAGAGCACACCGGTTTGTAGATTCATATCACCCGGCTGAAGCTGCGACATGTCAATGCCTGCAATCACGGTTCCATGAACCTGGCAGAGCATTTTGTCGCCGAATAGAAACGCCAGCGTTCCCTGGTTGGTCTCGACCGTCACCACCTGCTCCACGGTGTATTGAATGGTCTCCAGCCGCGCCAACGCCTGGATTTGGTTGATGTACGTAACCGGGTCTGGGATGACCGTGGGCGTGGGATGCAAAAGGTCGGAAACCTGAGTCTGCATGGCGTTGTTGGCTTGTTCCCACGGCGCGACGGCTTGTTGTGTGGCGTCGTGTACCGTTTGGACAATGTAGTAAACGCCAAAGCCGACCACAACCAATATCAAAAGCTGAATTAAAATGGAGCCGCGGTTATCCTTCATAATATTCTCCTCATGATTATGCCTTATTATAGCAATGCTTTTATAATTAACGTCATAGAAAGTCGTTAGAAAACGGATGAAAAGACTGTTTTTGTTGCTTCTGGTCGGCATATATGGTTGTGGATTGAGAAACAATCCATATCTAGCCGCTTCTCCGACTCCGCCATCTGCAACCGTCACGCCGACGATTCAACCGACCGCAACGATTCCAGCCGCCGCGCTGGGCAACGTTCAAAATCCTTTGATCCTCGCTTTGGCTCCCGCGCCGCGCCTCGACCCGAACGCGCTCAATGCCAGTAAAATTCTTATCGCTCATTTGGAAAAATCCACCGGCTATCAATTTATCACCGTTTCACCGACATCGGAATCTGATCTCATCCAGCGATTCCAAAATGGCAATGCGCATATCGGCGTGCTTTCACCGTTTGGATATTTGTTGGCAAGCAAAGATGGTAGCGTGGACGCCGCGTTTGCCCGTCAGCAAAATGGAAGCGCATTTTACGGCGCCCAATTCATCGTCCGAAGCGATGCGGGTTTTCTTCCATATTTTGATCCGCTCAAAAACCAAAACACCGCCGATGCTTCGACGGCGCTGGCGCAATTCCAAAATAAAAAACCGTGTTGGGCAGATCCCTTGTCTCCTTCCGGTTTTGTTGTTCCGCTGGGCTTCCTTGCCGCGGCTGGCGTACAAACGGCTGACCCGGCATTCGTCGCTGGACAGCCGACGGTTGTGCGAGCCGTGTATGCTCAGGGCATTTGCGATTTCGGCGCGACGTATGTTGATGCGCGCACGTATCCCGGCTTGGCCGATGCGTTTCCGGATGTGATGAAACAAGTCATTGTAGTGTGGCGCACTCCAGATATCATTCCTTATGAGACGCTGGCTTTTACCAGCGCCATGGATAATGATATGCGCCGCATTTTACTGCGCGCCTTCGCGGATGCCATGAATACTCCCGATGGCAGTTCTGCCATGCAGACGTTGTATGGCATGGACGCGATGCAAGTCTCGCAGGATGGACAGTATCAGGATTTTCGCAAGGCGGTTAACGCTTCGGGACTGGATTTGAACATTTTGGTGAAATAGGCGATTCTACAACTCCCATATTTTAAGAGACAGTTGCTTGCCGAAAGATATTTTCCGAGTTATCATAATCTTGTATGCAACGGCATACATAAATTCCATGATGAGGAGAAAATATATGAACAAACGCCTTACGTTTTCTTTGCTGGCGCTGATCGTCATCTTTTCGATGGCGCTCTCCGCCTGCGGCTCTGCCGCGACGCCCGCGCCGACTGCGATGCCTGCCCCGACGCAAGCGCCAGCCGCCACTGATACATCGGCACCTACGGCAGTTCCCGCAACTGCAACCACCGCACCGACTGCTGCGCCCACGGCAGTTCCGCCGGTTTGTACCAAACTGCCTGATGCGCCCGCAACGCCCGCCGCTGGTCAACTCGGCGCATCGGATACGCCAATCACTATGGCGTTCGTCCCCTCCGGTGAATCCGGCACGATTGCAACTGCCAGCCAAGCCATCGCTACATGTTTGAATCAGATGACCGGGCTGACCTACACCATTCAAACCGGCACCAGTTACGCCGCTGCCATCGAAGCGATGGGCGCTGGGAAAGCCCAAGTCGGCTTCCTCAACACGTTCTCCATTCTTGCGGCGCAGGCAAAGTACGGAATCATTCCGGCTTTGATCAATCTGCGCAACTACTCCACCAACGACCTCGATCCGGATAAAGCATTGGGCGGCCAACTGGAGCCGTTCTATCGCGGTCAGTTCATTGCCAATGTCAGTTCTGGCATCAAGACTTTTGCGGACTTGAAGGGCAAGAAATTCTGCTTCGTGGATCCGCTTTCCACGTCGGGCTATATTGTTCCCCGCATCGTGCTGGCGGCCAATGGTATTAACCCTGATACCGATCTAACCAGCCAGATCGCCGGTTCGCACCCGAATGTTGCCATCGCCGTCTACAAAGGCGATTGCGATGCGGGCGTGACCTACATCAACGTTTTGACGGATGCCTCGACCAATCTGGCGGGCACGTATCCTGACATCACGCAGAAAGTGGTTGTCTTTGCCGATACGGATCGCATCCCGAACGACGGCGTTCAATATATCAAGTCGTTTGATCCGAAGCTTCAGGCGATCACTACCGAAGCTTTGCTTGCCATGTCCAAGGATCCGGGCGGCAAGGCAGTGTTGGGCAAGTTATATGCCATCAATGCCTTCCAGCAAATCGACTCAACCTTCACGATGTATTCTGACTTCGCTGCAGTTCTCAAGAAGGCTGGCGTTGATCCCACTTCTTTAATCAAGTAAATTTCACAAAAAGCCTGGCAGGTTATATAAACTTGCCAGGCTTTTCTTTTTGCTTATGCTAAGAGTCGAGAATCTCACAAAGGTTTATCCAAACGGAACGCAGGCGTTGAAAAACGTCAGCTTTGAAGTTAAGGATGGCGAGTTCCTGGCCGTAATCGGGTTGAGCGGATCCGGCAAGTCCACCTTGTTGCGTTGTATCAATCGCCTCATTGAGCCGACCTCCGGGAAAGTCTATTGGAATGATCAGGATGTCACTGCGGCTTCGACCGGCGACATGCGCAAGGTTCGCCGTCAGATCGGAATGGTTTTCCAGCAATTCAATCTGGTGAAGCGCTCCTCGGTATTGACCAATGTGCTCACGGGGCGTCTGGGGTATGTCAATACGTTTTCAAGTTCGATGCACTTATTTTCTTCGGATGATCATAAACGGGCATTGACCAGTCTCGAACAGGTTGGTCTTGCCGACAAAGCTCATGTGC
>DATCTP010000416.1:0-4041 GCA_036567885.1 Anaerolineales bacterium
TTTGTAATTGAACGGCGGCTCAACGGTGAACGTAGGCGCGGCGGTGGGTAACGATGTGTCTGTGGGCGTTGGAGAATTGGTCGGCGTTTCGGTCTGGGTTGGGACAGCGGTGGGTTTGACTAATTTGGATCCGCCAACCCCCGCGCTCAATCCGATGTAAACCACGATGGCTCCAACTACGAGAAATAACGCCAGTAGTCCGAGTGCAACCGGCAAGCTGAGAGTCACCTCGGGCATGCGCGCGGCTTCAATGGAAGGTTCGGATTTTTTGGGTGTTCCGGCTTTGGCTTTGCCGGTTAAGTCTGTGCCGCACACCGGGCAGCGCGTCGCAGTTTCGGTTAAACGCGTTCCGCAGGTGGGACAGACTTGTGTTTTTTGAGATGAAGAATCTGGACTCATACGGGCGGACATTATACCATGCGAGATAAGCACAAATCAGCGACGATTTCTAGACGCAAAACAGACTATACACCTTCGACTGCCACCATATTGCTTTTGGCATATTGATGGCGCAATTTGCGGATCGGCGCATACTCTGGTGAATTCAACCACGCTTTGGCTTTTTCAACGTTCGGGAACTCGAGGATCACTAATCGCTTGGCATGCCAGTCGCCTTCGAGGGTTTGATTGGGTCCGCCGCGCGCCAGATACCGGCCTCCATACAACGTCACGGTGGCAGGCGCAAGGCTGGCATATTCCTTATAGCCTTCGGGATCGGTCACATCAATATCAACAATCACATAAGCTGACATGTTTTTCTCCTAAATGAGACTTGCCGCGTAACCATCGGCGCGCGGATCGCTTCCGCCGATCAGGACTCCATTTTCTGGATTGCGCGCGATGATTTGTCCGCGGCCAAATAAAGCGCGTTCCCATCCCGCCACTTTCTGGACCGTGTGGCCGCGTTCCGCTAAATCGGTAATCACCGCGTCTGGGATTCCTTCTTCCAACGCGACCGCGCCGCCCGCGGTCCCATCCTCGATGCAAAAGCGCGGCAAATCCAATGCGGCTTGTGGGTCGAGTCCACTATCCGCCATCGCCGCGAAAACTTGAACGTGTCCTTGCGGCTGCATGAATCCGCCCATGACGCCAAATGACGCGAAGAGCTCTTGACCCCCCTCGTCCCTTTGGGACACTCCCCCCAAATTTGCAGAATTTGGGGGGAGACGGTGGGGGGTAAGCCGTGTCGCCATTGCGGGAATAATTGTGTGGTAGGGTCGCTTACGCGGCGCCAACGCATTCGGATGATTCGGATCAAGATCAAAATTATGTCCGCGGTTTTGAAGCGTGAAGCCCAAGCCTTTTGGAACAATACCGGTTCCGAATCCCATATAGTTGCTGTTGATGAACGAACAGGCATTCCCAAACTTGTCCACAACGCTAAAGTAAACTGTGTCCGATGAAGTCACCGGCACACCGCGTTTTTGATCGAGCGTCGCGTGATGTGGATCAATTAACTTGCGACGCTCGCTCGCATATTCTTTTGAAAGCAATTGCTTGATGGGAATATTAGAAAATTTTGGATCGGTCACATACCAGCGCGCATCGGCAAATGCCAAGCGCATCGCTTCGATTTCAAGATGCAATCTTTCCGCAGAAATTGGATCAAGCGCAGACAAATCAAATCCTTCAAGTAAATTCAACGCGATCAATGCCGTGATGCCTTGTCCGTTGGGCGGGCATTCGTATACGTGATATCCGCGATAAGTGGCGCTGATTGGTTTTTCCCACGTAGATGTGTGTTCCGCAAGATCATTAACCGTCATACATCCACCCGATTCTTGAATCACTTTTGCGATGGCACCCGCAATCTCGCCTTGATAGAATGCCCGTTTTCCACCTTTGGCAATTTTCTTGAACGTGCGCGCTAAACCCGGATTCTTGAAGATTTCTCCAGCCCTCGGACCACGACCATCAATCGTCATCTCGATGCCATTTGGCGCGAATTTGAGTTGTCGCTCCGCGCCGCGTTGCCAAAAATGCGATGTGAGTTCCGCGACCGGAAATCCTTCTTCGGCAAGTCGAATCGCGGGCGCGAGGATTTCGCTCATGGATTTTGTTCCATGCTTTTCGATCAAGTCAAGCCATCCAGCGCACGCGCCAGGGACAGTAATTGTGTATGGATGAAACGGAGGCAATTCATTCATGCTTTCTTTTTTCAATCGCTCCAAGGTCAAAGCCGCAGGCGCGCGGCCTGAGCCGTTCAACGCGCTGACCTGTTTTGTCTTTGCATCGAAGAACAACGCGAACATGTCGCCGCCGATGCCGGTTGACGTGGGTTCCGTTACGTTGAGCGCGGCCGCGACCGCCACCGCCGCGTCTGCCGCGTTACCGCCGTTGGAGAGAATTTCAATTCCCGCCGCGACAGCCATTGGCTGCGATGCGGCAACCATTCCGCCGCGTCCGTAAACGGGTGAGCGGCGCGATGCAAATGCAGGTTCAGTCATTTGTTCTTTTGTCCTTGGAGCGGTTGGGTGTTGGGTCGCGTGGGTTGAGTAGTGACCAGCACTTTGTCCACACGGCGACCGTCCATATCCATGACTTCAAAGCGCAGGCCGTTCCATTCGAAATGGTCAGCCGCTTGTGGCACGCGTCCGAGCGACATCATCACGAAGCCGCTCAAGGTTTCGTATTCGTCTTCGTGCGGCAAAGCATCCACTTTAAAAATCTCTTTGAAATTATCCACTTCCAGCATGCCATCCAACAACCACGAACCATCCTGACGCTGCGTAGCCTGCGGCTCGACTTCGATATCGCCGACGATTTCTTCGATGATATCGTTGAGCGTCAGCAAACCTTGCAGGCTTCCGAACTCGTCAATGATGAACATCAGCTCGGCATTTTTTTCTTTGAAAACTTCCAGTGCGCGCGAGGCTAACATAGTTTCGGGAATATACATCGCGGGACGCAATTTATCTTTGAGTTTAAAATTGTCGCTGGAAAGATTTGGCGGCGCAAGCAAGTCACGAGCTTTGATAAAGCCAAGCACGTTATCGAGACTATCCTGACAAACGGGAAAACGCGAATAGGGGCTTTCCGCGATCTTGCGCCGGATCTCATCAGATGAATCCGCGATGTCGAGCCAGACCACATCGGCGCGCGGCGTCATCAGCGAGTAAACGCGCGAATCACCGAGGCTGAACACGCCCTCGACCATATCCTGCTCGGCTTCTTCGAACACACCGGCTTCCGTGCCCTGGTCAATCAGCAATTGGATTTCTTCTTCGGTGACGGGCGGCTCTTTGCTGGGTGTGATGCCGATGATCTGCAAAACAAAATCGGTGGTACGGCCCAATAGCCAGACCAGCGGCGAAAATAATTTGGACACGAAGATCATCGTACCCGAAATGGACGCCGCTATTTTTTCCGGTTCATGCAATGCGATCCGTTTGGGAACCAGTTCGCCCAATACCAACGACAACGCGGTGACAATGATCACCACGATGCCAAGCGCCAGCGAATCAGCATACGGGCCTAAAAGAGGCCACCGCTCAAGGAGGCTTGCCAGCGGCGCAGAGAATGTTGGTCCGCTGAGTGCGCCCAGCAGAATGCTGATGAGTGTGATGCCGATTTGAACCGTCGAGAGAAACGTGTTCGGGTTTTGCGCCAGGCTGAGCGCGGTGGCGGCGCGTCTATTTCCCTCGTTGGCTTGTTGCTGAAGCCGCGCCTTGCGCGCCGAAACGACTGCCATCTCAGAAATCACGAATAAGCTGTTGAGCAGGATCAAAAGTAAAAGGACGAGGATTTCAATTCCAAAATTTGACATGAAACTTCACTTGCTATTTTACCTGAATCCCTTTGCCTGCTTGGACTTTGCCAATGACCCAAATGGGCTGATCGAGCTCTTTTGCGCGCTTCATGAACGCATTAAGTTTTTCCTGCGGCACGCCGACCAATAATCCGCCGCTGGTTTGTGGGTCGAACAAAAGCATCTCGGCCGGCTCATCCAGTTCTTTTGCGAATTGAACGCGTGAACTGTAGAAAGAACGGTTATCAAACAGACCGCCCGCGAACGCGCCCATCTCGGCATATTTGCGCGCA
>DATCTP010000417.1:0-10782 GCA_036567885.1 Anaerolineales bacterium
GCGCACTGTCATATCTTTGATCGCTTGTGCAACTTCTAGGTGTGTTCGACACGCGACGGTCTCCAGCGCGTTGGGTAACAAACGCTGGTCAATCATTTTCAGGCAATTATCTTCCCAATAAATAGTTCGCATGGCGCATAAAAAGCGCACTCACAAGAGTGCGCCAATGAAAGTGTGCTGAGTTTAACATGGGATGAATGGATTGTCAAAGTTTAAACCTTAACACTTCGCTGAAAGTGTGCAATAATCTAGAAAAGTCCAACGACCGATTTCAAAGGAGCGGACTGATGAAACAAGGAACGTTCGAGCATGAAATCTATATCGAAGCAAAGCCAAAAGAGATCGTTACGTTTTTGGTCGAGCACACCAACCATCCGCGTTTTCATCCGCTGATCGTGGCCGTGAAGGAAGTTCCCGCCCCGCCAGGCATTTTGCGCCGCTTCATCATCACGGATCAATTGGTCTGGGGACCGTTTCACCTCAGGATCAATTACCGTGCGGATGTTATAAAAGCAACGGATAATGAAATGCTGACCGAGGCATATCAATCGCCCAACACGTATGTGACAAATCACAGCACGTTCATAGCTCAAGGCACAGGCACATGGATGCATGAAACCATCACCCTCAAAGCGCCTGACCTGCTTTTCAATTATGCATTCGGTCAAGCGAAATCTTCCCATGGAGCACTCGTTGAAGGTTTGAAAAAAGTATTCGAATCCAATAAATCATAGAAACGCCAATCCATAAAAAATCCAAAAAAACGTTCATCTTGGAGCGTTTTTTTGTTTCTCAAACCCTGATGATTTATGTAATGGTTTGGTTGTGATAATTTATACTATATTATCCAAAAAGAAACCTTTACAGTTAAGGTAATCATTGAAGCCGTATCCCTTGTGAGAGAAGAATGCTCCGCATAAATCGTCAAACAGACTACGCGATCCGATTTATCCTGGCGCTCGCCAAACATTCGGAACGAAAGCGAATCTCATCCGCTGAAATCCAACAAGAGATGTTGATTCCGGCAGCGTTTTCGCCTCGCATCGTGGCAGAATTGGCGCGTGGCGGGTTCATCGCTACGTTTCCCGGCCGGGACGGCGGACTCGAACTCGCCCGACCTGCCAATCAAATCAATCTGCGTGAAGTGGTGGAATATTTCGAGGGACCGATATCTGTTTCAGACTGCATATCGGGCAAAGTCCAATGTCCGTTTGATAAAAAATGCCCGGTACGACGCCGCTGGGGAAAACTGCAAGTCACCATCGTCCATGAATTAGAAGCGATTGCATTCGATGAACTTGCTCAAGATGCTTTAGAAACCGACATGATTTCATTACCGATATTTACTTATAGCGAATGAATTCGTACACGCTGGAAAGCATGTACTAAAAATCATATCGAAGGAGAATGTATGGATCCACTTACCCTTTCACGATGGCAGTTCGCTCTGACAACTGTCTATCATTTTTTGTTCGTCCCGCTCACGCTTGGCTTGGGATGGTTCGTCGCGTTCATGCAGACCCGCTACTATCAAACCAAGGATGAGACTTTCCACAAAATGGCAAAGTTCTGGGGCAAACTATTCCTGATCAACTTTGCCATTGGCGTTGTAACGGGCATCGTTCAGGAATTCCAGTTCGGTATGAACTGGTCGGAGTACAGCCGCTTCGTAGGCGACATCTTTGGCGCTCCGCTGGCTATTGAAGCGCTGCTGGCTTTCTTCATGGAATCCACTTTCCTCGGCATCTGGATTTTTGGCGAGGGAAAAGTTCCGGAAAAAGTTCATTTGGCCGCGATCTGGCTGGCCGCTATCGGATCGAACTTATCCGCACTTTGGATTCTGCTTGCCAATGGCTGGATGCAACACCCCGTCGGTTACGTGATTGACCCGACAACGGGTCGTCCGATGCTGAACGATTTCTTTGCGCTGGCAACCAACCCGAAGGGCTGGCTCTTTTTCGGTCACACTGTTGTGGCCGGCTTAGCCATGGCTAGTTTTGTAATACTTGGCGTGAGTGCCTATCACATCGCCCACAAAAGCAATGTTGATTTTTTCAAGCGCTCTTTCCAAATCGCCGCTATCGTAGGGTTAGTTGCAGCGGTGCTTGTGGTTATTGACGGGGATGCGCAAGGCAAGTACACGTACCAAACTCAACCAATGAAGATGGCTTCCATCGAAGCACTTTGGAATACAGAACAACCCGCATCGTTCTCCATCCTGACCATTGGCGATCTAAGCGGCAAAAAGGAAGTTTGGGCGCTCACCGTACCCGATGTCACCAGCTTGCTCGCGTGCAACAATCTCAGTTGTGCAGTGCAAGGTGTTAATGATATTCAAGCTCAATATACACAGCAGTATGGTCCTGCCGATTACGTTCCCCTGATGGTCTTTGTTTATTGGGGATTCCGTTTCATGGTGCTAGTCGGCTTCCTTATGGCATTGCTCGCTATCCTGTTTCTGATTGCCATGCGCGGCGATATTGCCAAAGCCAAATGGATGAAGTGGGTACCATGGGTCATTGTCCTGCCATACATCGCTACTACATCCGGCTGGCTCGTGACTGAAATGGGACGCCAACCGTGGATCGTTCAAGGTCTGCTCAAAGTGCAGGACGCGGTTTCGCCCAATCTCACGACAGTTGATTTGCTCATTTCGCTCATCGGATATGTCCTCGTGTACGGCGCATTGGCATCTGCAGATTTCTATCTGATGAAAAAGTACGCTCTTCTCGGTCCGGATGCGGCGATGACAGAATCGGTGGATGCCGCGCCTTCAGTTGTCGGCGGGCAGGATTAATTGGTGGAGGTTCAATATGTCTCACGAATTTCTTCAAGTACTTTGGTTCATCCTGATTGCGGTTCTCTGGGTGGGCTTCTATTTTCTCGAAGGTTTTGATTTCGGTGTAGGAATGCTTCTTCCGTTCCTGGGCAAGAAGGATGAAGAGCGCCGCGCCATCATCAATGCCATTGGCGCAACCTGGGATGGCAACGAGGTCTGGCTATTGACCGCGGGCGGTGCGACTTTTGCGGCATTCCCACAATGGTACGCCACCATGTTCAGCGGATTCTATCTCGCGTTGTTCCTGCTGTTAGTGGCGCTCATCATTCGAGGCATCTCCTTTGAATATCGCTCGAAGGATGCCAATCCCGCCTGGCGGACTTTATTCGATTGGATGATTGCAGTTGGCTCATTCCTTGCCGCGCTTCTACTTGGTGTTGCCTTTGCCAATCTCGCAGAAGGTGTGCCGATCAATGCGAAGATGATGTATACCGGAAATCTATTCACGCTTCTCAATCCGTACGGTTTGATCGGCGGATTAACCACCGTGTCGATCTTCCTTCTGCACGGCGCGAATTTCCTCGGTCTCAAACTGGACGGGGAATTGCGCGAGCGCGTAAATGGATTTGCCAAGAAGATCTACTTCGCTGCCGTGGTGTTGAGTTTAATCCTGTTGGTTACCACTTATATCTTCACCGATATCTATGCCCATCTCGGATTCAATCCCGGCATCATTCCTGTAGTTGGATTGATCGCCTTGCTGGTTAGCGGATATTTTATCAACCGCAAGCAGGAAGGCTGGGCATTCATCCTGGTCGCAGTCAACATCGTCTTCACGCTGGTCACCTTCTTCATGATCATGTTCCCGCGTGTGATGATCTCCAGCATCGATCCGAGTTATAGCCTCACGATTTACAACGCATCGTCTTCCGCGTACACACTGAGCGTGATGAGCATCATCGCTTTGGTCTTCGTTCCGATTGTGTTGATCTATCAAGGCTGGACATACTACATGTTCCGCAAGCGGATTACCGCCAAAAAGGAAACACTGGTGTACTAAAGCATGACTCCCCAGAGGAATTTTCTGGGGAGTTTTTAGTGCTGAAAATCACTATGAAACATTTTGGAACAACGAACATCTAAACAGAAACCGTTTATAGAAAAGGAGCATGCGAATGGCTAAAATCGTTGTCATCGGAGCCGGGTTTGCGGGACATACCGCGGCGCTTTATCTGGGAAGCAAACTCGGCAGGAAACATGAAGTTACGGTCATCAGCAACCGCGACGTGTTTGGCTATGTTCCATCCTGGGTTTGGGTTGGCGTGGGACACATGAAACCTGAAAAAACCATTTTCAAACTCAAACCGGTTTACGACCACATGAATGTCAAGTTTGTCCACGCGGCGGCGAAGGAAATTCATCCAGACGCAGGCGAACAATATGTGCTCGGCGATGAAATCGGAACCGGCAAATCAGTTCGTCTTGACTACGATTACCTCGTGGTCGCGCCGGGCCCGCTCCTCAACTTCGCCGGCACGCCCGGTCTCGGACCCGAAAACGGATTCACCCATTCGATCTGCTCCCTGCCCCACGCCATCAAAACCCGCGATTCTTATCTGGCTCTCGTTGAACGCATGAAGAAAGGCGAGAAAGTTAAGATCGTTATTGGCACGGGTCACCCCGCCGCAACGTGTCAGGGTGCGGCGTTCGAGTACATCGTCAACGTACACAAGGATTTGGTCAAGAAAGGACTGCGAGATCAAGCCGATATTCTTTGGCTTTCGAACGAACCGGCGTTGGGCGATTTCGGTGTCAACGGCGTGCAGATCAAACGCAACGGTCACGTTTTGCGAAGCGAAGAATTCATTCAATCGGTGTTCAACGATCACGGCATCCGTTACCAGCTCCAGACCGGCGTCACCAGCGTGGAGTCGGGCAAAATCCATTGGCAGAATTATGAAGGCGAGGAAGGCACAACCGATTTCAATTTTGCCATGCTCATTCCCCAGTTCAAAGGCCAGCCTTTCAAATACATCGCTAAAGATGGAACGGATATTACATCCAAGTTAACGAACCCGGCAGGATTCTTTTTGGTGGATGGGAAATATGGCTTGCCTTACCCGGAACTCGCACAAACACCAGAAGCCTGGCCCGCCAAATATCAGAACCCCACATACCCAAATATGTTCGCGGCGGGCATCGCTTTTGCGCCTCCCGGTCCCATCTCCAAACCATTCACTAACAAAAATAACATAGCCATCGCTCCCGCTCCGCCGCGCACCGGCATGGTCAGCGGAATGATCGGACGCGTCGTGGCCATGAACATCATTGACTTGATCGAAAAGGGTCATGCCACTCACAGCGAACGCATGACCGAAATGGTGGCGGCTTGCATCGCAAGCATGGGCGACAATCTTTGGGACGGCAACGCGGTCACCATCGTGATGCAGCCTGTCGTCCCCGACCGCAACAAATATAAGAACGAATACGGCCGCGATCTATTTATCTCGCATCTTGAAATGGGCTTGAGCGGCGCGTGGATGAAGTTCATGCTCCATTACACTTTCATCTGGAAATTCAAAGCCTTGCCCGGCTGGACGCTGATTCCCGAATAGGAGGCTGTCATGCAAAACGAACAAGAATTTTCCAAATCGGAAAAGTTTTGGATGAACTTCAAGCTATATCAGTTATGGCGCTTCATCGTGCTGAACATCAAAGTTTATACCATTGCCGTGCAAAGCAAATGGAAATAAATCTGCAATAACGATCATTTAAAATCCTACCCAATGAGCCGAGGGAATTTCCTCGGCTGATTCATCGTATAATCTCAAACTATGCATCCCAGACTTCTGGCGCTCGCGCACAACTCGCGCGTCGCGCTCCTTCTAACGATTCTCTCCGGACTTTTTATCGGACTGCTGGCAATCAGTCAAGCCTACCTCGTCAGCGCCACCGTTAATGACGTTTTCCTAAAGAAGCAAACATTGCTTCAAGTGACTCATTGGATGCAACTGCTGTTCCTCGTCATTGCCGCGCGCGGATTGTTGACGTGGCTCAATGAAGTTGCGGCAAACGCCGTCGCTGTTCGCGTGAAATCAAATTTACGCCAACGACTCTTTGCGCACATCCTTGCGCTTGGACCCGCTTTCAGCCGAGGTGAACGCACCGGCGAGCTGACCACTGCCGCGGTCGAGGGAATTGAAGCACTGGATGCATACTTCAGCCAGTATCTGCCGCAGCTTATCATCAGCACGTTGGTTCCCATTACCGTTTTGATTCTTGTCTTTCCGCTCGATCCATTATCCGGCATCGTCCTTTTATTGACCGCGCCATTGATTCCATTCTTCATGTACATGATCGGGCGCGGCGCGGAAGGCGTAACCAAACGACAATACGAAACCCTGAGCCGGCTCTCGGCGCATTTTCTCGACAGCCTGCAGGGATTGACCACTCTAAAACTTTTCGGTCAAGCCAAGGCGCAGACACAAAACATCGCCAAAGTCAGCGATCAATTTCGCAATACAACCTTGAAGGTTCTGCAAGTCACTTTTCTTTCCGCATTCGCATTGGAATTGCTCGCCACGATCAGCACGGCGATCATCGCCGTGGAAGTGGGCTTGCGTTTGCTTTATGGACAAATGCAATTTCAGGAGGCGCTCTTTTTGTTGATCCTCGCACCTGAATTTTATCTGCCGCTTCGCATGTTGGGACTGCGCTTCCATGCGGGCATGGCTGGGACCACTGCGGCACGGCGCATCTTTCAAATTCTGGACACGCCCATCACACATGACCTGTCATCCACTGCCAGCCAGAAATCTTTTGGCGAAGTATCATCCATTGCTTTTGAAAATGTAACTTTTCAATATCCCGACACAAAAGAACCCGCTTTAAAAAATGTCAACCTGACGATTTCGCGTGGACAACACCTTGCGCTTGTCGGCAAGACCGGAGCGGGCAAATCCACATTGACAAATCTTCTGCTTGGGTTCATTCAACCGACAGAAGGAAAAATCATCGTTAATCAAGAATCACAAGTTGACGAATTGCGAAATCATATTGCCTGGGTTCCCCAAAGACCGCATCTTTTCCACGATACGATTGCATCCAATATTCGCCTCGGCAAGAGCAATGCAACGGATGAAGAAGTCGCTTCCGCGGCGCGCCTCGCACACTTGGAAGAGTTTATCGAATCGCTCCCGGAAAAATACGAGACGATTGTTGGCGAAAGCGGAGCGCGTCTTTCCAGCGGACAAGCCCAACGTCTCGCGCTCGCCCGCGCTTTTCTCAAAGATGCGCCGATTTTGATTCTGGATGAACCGACTTCGAGTCTCGACCCCGAAACGGAATCCGCGCTGGAAGAATCCACGCGCCGCCTGATGCGAGGACGAACCGTCATCACGATCGCACATCGCTTGAATACCATCTTCAGCGCGGATCAAATCGTTGTGCTGGAAGACGGTCGCATTGTTGAAACAGGAACACATCACGAATTGATTTCGCAAAATGGTGTGTACTCAAAAATGGTGAAAGCAAATGGCGGGTTCCAATTTGAAAATTCAAAGTTTGCTCCAAGTAAACATGAGGGGACGCGGGCTTCGAAAGATCGTCAAATTTTCCAACCATCGACTACCAACTATCAACCGCCAAACACCGATCACCACCAATCCATCATCATGCGGCTGTTGCATTTTCTTAAAGGCTCGTGGGGCTGGGTAGCGCTTTCCGTTTTGCTCGGCAGTCTCACCATCGCAAGCAGTGTGGCATTGATGGGCACATCGGCGTGGTTGATTTCCGAAGCCGCGCTGCATCCTTCCATTGCCGTAATATCGGTGGCAGTTGTCGGCGTACGATTTTTTGGCATTGCCCGCGCGGTCCTCCGTTATCTCGAACGGCTGGTTTCACACAATGTCACGTTCCGGTTGCTGAGTCGCTTGCGTGTTTGGTTCTATGAAAAACTCGAACCGTTGGCGCCGGCGCGTTTGATGGAATACCGCGCCGGTGATTTATTGGCGCGCATCATCAGCGATGTGGGCACGCTGGAAAATTTCTATGTGCGCGTGGTTGCGCCGCCATTGACCGCTATCCTCGTGATGCTGGGCGTATCCATCTTTCTCGCATCCTCCGACCTTCGGCTGGCCGCGCTCTTAATTGGCTTCTTTCTCCTCCTCGGCTTGATCCTCCCCATGCTCGCGCAGACGATGAGTCAGCGCCCCGGCTCGGATATCATCACTCAACGCGCCGATTTAAATATTCAAGTGGTTGACGGAATTCAAGGCATTGCAGATATTCTGGCGTTCGGTCAAGCTCAAGATCGATTATCAAAAATAACTTCAACCGGAAAATCCTACGGCAATTCGCAACAAGAATTAGCAAGGATCAACGGCGTTTATTCCGGCTTATCAACATTTATCAGCAACTTCGCGTTATGGGTTGTACTTTTCTTGTGCATTCCACTTGTCACGGACGGACGCTTGGATGGTGTGATGCTCGCATCTTTGGCATTGATTACTTTGTCGTCGTTTGAGGCGGTTACGCCGCTACCGCTGGCAGCGCAAATGTGGATCAGCTCACGCGAGGCCGCGCGGCGGTTATTTGAAGTGGTAGATACCGAACCGGCGGTGAAAGAAGAGACTCGATATTCTTCGATCCCTGATAGCCGAACGTCGAATATCGAATTGTCGCAGATCGAGTTAGCAAATTTATCTTTTACGTATCCCAACCAATCCATTCCCGCGCTTCAATGCATCACCTTCGATGTGAGGTCCGGAACATCCATTGCGATTGTAGGTCCAAGCGGCGCGGGGAAAAGTACGATTGCAAATTTGCTACTGCGATTCTGGGATTACGAGTCGGGGGAAATCCGTTTGGGCGGAGAGTCGCTCAAAGCGTACGCGCCGGATGAAGTCCGAGAACGAATCGCTTACGTTTCGCAGAATACCTATTTCTTCAACACGACCGTCTATGAAAATCTGCGGATGGCGCGTCGACGAGTCACTAAGGAAGAAGTTCAGTCGGCGGCGCGCGCTGCGCAAATCCACGATTTTATTATGAGTCTACCCAAAGGATACGATACGATGATCGGCGAGCAGGGATTGCGATTAAGCGGCGGCGAACGCCAGCGTCTCGCGATTGCGCGCGCCATCATCAAAGACTCGCCCATTTTGATTTTGGACGAACCGACCGCCAATCTGGATACATTGACGGAAAGACAAGTGTTGGAAACATTATTTACTTTGATGCGCAGAAAAACATCTTTGCTGATTACTCATCGCTTGATGGGGCTTGAAATTGCAGATGAAATCCTGGTGTTGGATCACGGACAAATCGCTGAGCGGGGAACGCATCAAGCCCTGTTGGACAAGCAGGGGCTTTATCACCGCATGTGGGGTTTGCAAAATCGTATTTTAGCGGAGGCTTAATTTTCTTGCATCTCTCGAACGAGCGTGCTATAATGTAATCAATATTCCCCACTATTTTATTGACAATCCAATTCCAAAGATGCATATAATTCTATCCGCTTGGGCTCGTCGAATCCATAAACCATTTTGAAAGAAAACCCATTCCCCAAACCAATCTAACGTGAAATCAGCCCGCACCCATGGGGGCGCTGGCTCTATAACTATTCCATTTAAAAGGCATTGAAATCACATGAAAATACTTGAACTAGAGAACGAACCTCTGGCAAAATTGCGAAAGCTTGCCAAAGAACTGAACGTGCCGAACTTCAACCGGCTGAAAAAGGAATCGCTCATCCTCCAACTCCGTCAGGCGGAGGCGCAGAAAGATGGAATCGAACTGCGTGGCGGTATTCTTGAGATCATGAGCGAAGGAATCGGCTTTCTGCGGGCGGCCAACTACCGGATCACCGATCAGGATGTATACGTCTCGCAAGCTCAGCTCCGTCGTTACGATCTTCGTTCGGGCGATTTGGTGATCGGACAGGTTCGCCCCCCGCGTGAATCTGAACGGCATTTTGGGCTGCTCAAAGTAGAAACGGTCAACGGCATTGACCCGGAAGAGGCCACCCGCCGGGAAGTTTTCGAGGATCTCACGCCGATCTTTCCCGATAAACGCTTCGACCTCGAAATTGATCACGACACCCTGGCAACGCGTTTGATCAACCTCGTGACTCCCATTGGACGCGGCCAACGCGGCTTGATCGTCTCGCCGCCGAAAGCGGGGAAAACCACGATTCTGAAGCAAATCGCAAATTCCATTTCAACAAAATACCCTGATGTGCATTTGATGGTTGCATTGATCGGCGAACGCCCGGAAGAAGTCACCGATATGGATCGCTCGGTGGATGCGGAAGTAGTGGCATCCACGTTTGATGAACCGGTTACATCGCATGTTCGCACTGCGGAAATCGCATTAGACCGAGCTAAGAGAATGGTGGAGATTGGCCGCCATGTGGTAATCTTAATGGACTCGATTACCCGCTTGGCGCGTGCCTACAACCTCGTGGTCAACCCATCGGGACGCACGCTTTCGGGCGGCATGGATCCATCCGCGTTATATCCGCCGAAACGGTTTTTCGGTGCGGCGCGCAATATTGAAGAAGGCGGCTCGTTGACCATCATCGCCACCTGCCTTGTGGATACCGGTTCGCGTTTGGATGATGTGGTTTACGAGGAATTCAAAGGCACAGGCAACATGGAACTGCTTCTATCGCGCAAATTGCAAGAGCGCCGCATCTTCCCCTCTGTGGACATCGAACGTTCCTCCACGCGCCGCGAAGATTTATTGCTGGGTCCCGATATTATGCAGCGCGTTTGGTTGATGCGCCGCATGTACGCTCAAATGGTTTCGGCTCCTCCCGGCGGCGCAGGCATGGATCAAACGGTCGCAACCGAAGCGATCCTGCAACGCTTGGAAAGATCGAAGAACAATCAACAATTCCTCGAGACTTTGACCGAGGATGCCTAGTAATTTCAAAAAATGGAAAAGAAAAACACTTTTGGAAAATTCATCGAGTTCCTAAAAAATAATCGTTTCAATTTGAT
>DATCTP010000418.1:0-3545 GCA_036567885.1 Anaerolineales bacterium
GTCAGTTTATTGCCGGAGCGCGATGGAAAGAAATGGCCGCAATGGATTCAGATCGCTTTTGTACTCTTGGGTTTCGTAATCTTCATTTTGCTTGCGTATTATTTATGGATTCCGCTATTTCCATTCATTCGGATCAAGGCACGAGTTTGGGATGTGATCGGTTTGGTTCTCTATCTCATTGGCTTCGGATTCGTTGAATGGGCTCGGCAGACTCTCGGCAAATATTGGGGGCTGAGCACAAGCCAACAGGTTAAACTTTTGGACGACCATCGATTGATTCAGAACGGACCATATGCCTTTCTGCGGCATCCGATGTACTTCGGCGCATGGGTCCTTTTCGTGGGATTGACTATGCTTTATCCAGTCTGGGCTGTGTTCCTGCTTTTTATTTTTTCGGTAATTTCATTCACAGGCCGCGCTCGCAGAGAAGAATCTGCATTATCCGAACGATTTGGCGAGCAATGGATACAATATAAAAAACGAACGAGTTTCTTAATCCCACTCATCTATTAGGAAGAATCTATGAACTTCACCGAATACCAACAAAAAGCAAAAGCCACTGCCAAATATCCTGTCATTGGACATGGCGTCATCTATCCGACGCTCGGTCTCACCAACGAAGCGGGCGAAGTTTCAGGCAAGATCAAAAAAGTTTTCCGCGATAAAGACGGTGTTATCAGCGACGAGACGCGCGAAGCGCTCAAAGCCGAACTCGGCGACGTGTTATGGTATTTAGCGCAAGTCGCCACCGAATTGAATTTGTCTCTGGATGAAATCGCCGAACATAATATCGCAAAACTGCTGGATCGTCAGGCGCGCGGCAAAATTCGAGGCGATGGGGATAATCGTTGAACGAGATTCGTGAGTCGGGAGTTGGGAATCAGAAAAAACCGCCATCCTGATTATCGAATCACGATTTCCGATTCCCGAATTGACTTGTGAACTTACAAACATGTTCATACGGCGCAAGGAATCTCTAATCATTTTCCTACACAGACTCCGCTTGCTTTTTGGTACAATCATTCTCGATAGTTCTTGTCTGATTGGAGATTTGGAGAATAACTTATGGCTGGCATGGAACGGTTTACCCAGCGTGCAAGAAGGGTATTGAGCCTCGCACATCAAGAGGCGGAACGGTCGCATCAGGAAAGCATCGGCACCGAACATCTTCTGTTGGGATTGATCGAAGAAGATGGCGGCGTTGCCGGACGCGTCCTGCGCGAACTCGGATTGGAATCCGCGCGTGTGCGCGAAATGGTGGGAAGAGTTTCGATGGAAGGTCATTCGGTCAACGCCAAACTCGAACTGGCGAGTGACACGCAACAAGTTCTTGAATATGCGGTGGAGGAAGCGCGCCACCTCGGACATCATTACATCGGCACGGAACATATTTTGCTTGGACTGGTGCGCGTCGAAGGACCGGCGATGGAAGTGCTTCGCCGACTCGGCGTGACGGCCGATCAAATCCGCAGGCAGACTCGGCGCGTGCTCAATGAGACCGCCTCATCCCCCGCCCCGGCTGGCTCGCCGCAAACCGGGCGCGCACCAACCTCCGGGCCAAAGACTCCGCTCGTGGATCAACTCGCGGTTGATCTCACCACGATGGCGGAGGAAAAGAAACTCGATCCGGTGATTGGTCGCCAAATGGAAATCGAGCGCGTGATCCAAATTCTGGCGCGCCGCACAAAGAATAACCCGGCATTGATCGGCGAACCGGGCGTTGGCAAAACCGCCATCGTCGAGGGACTCGCTCAGCGCATCGTCGAAGGCGATGTGCCCGCACCGCTCATGAACAAACGCGTGCTGCAACTCGATGTCGGCTCGTTGGTGGCGGGCACAATGTATCGCGGTCAATTCGAGGAACGACTCAAACGCGTCATTGATGAGTTAAAACAATCCGGCTCGATTCTGTTTATTGATGAAGTCCACATGCTGGTCGGCGCGGGAGCCGCAGGTTCGTCCGTGGATGCCGCAAACATTTTGAAGCCCGCGTTATCGCGTGGCGAACTGCAAGTCATCGGCGCGACTACGCTCGACGAATATCGAAAACACATCGAGCAGGATGCCGCCCTCGAGCGCCGCTTCCAGCCTGTGCAGGTGGATGAACCCTCTGAAACCGAAACGATTGAAATTCTCAAAGGCGTTCGAAGCGCCTACGAGGAACATCATCATCTCGTGATTTCCGATGAAGCGCTTGACGCGGCGGCACACCTTTCGTCTCGATATGTGACCGAACGTTTCCTGCCTGATAAAGCCATTGACCTGATTGATGAGTCCTCTTCGCGCGTACGGATGTATAAAAGCCCCGCTGCAAAACAAGCCAAAGATTTATTCGGTCAATTGCGGGCCGCGCGCCAAAACCGCGCACTCGCTCAAGAAGAGGGCAACGTTGATGATATCAAAGAATGGGAAGACCGCGAAACCGCTTTGGGTTCCCAGATCGAAAAATTGCGCTCCGGCTGGGATCGTGCCAATAGTCCCGTGGTCACTGCGGAAGATATCGCCGAAGTCGTTTCGATGTGGACCGGCGTGCCGCTGATGCAGTTGGCGGAAGCGGAATCTCAGCGTCTGCTCAAGATGGAAGATGAATTACGCAAAGCCATCGTTGGACAAGACGATGCCATCGTCGCCATCAGCCGCGCGGTGCGCCGCGCCCGCGCCGGTCTGAAAGACCCGAAGCGTCCAATCGGTTCGTTTATATTCCTCGGACCCACCGGCGTCGGCAAAACGGAACTCACCAAAGCCTTGGCAAAGTTTATGTTTGGCAGCGAAGATGCCGCGCTGCAACTCGATATGTCGGAGTTCATGGAACGGCATACCGCCTCGCGCCTCGTCGGTGCGCCTCCCGGCTATGTCGGTTACGAAGATGCGGGTCAACTCACCGAAGCGTTGCGACGCCGCCCGTATTCCATCGTGGTCTTCGATGAAATCGAAAAGGCGCATCCCGAAGTCCATAATATGCTTTTGCAGATCATGGAAGAAGGTCATTTGAGCGATGCGAAAGGTCACAAAGTGGATTTCCGCAACGCCATCATCGTCATGACCTCCAACATCGGCGCGGACGTGATCAAGAAAGGCACGGCGCTCGGCTTTGCGCTGAAGCGCGATGAAGAGACCGAAGAACGTCAGTCCTACGAAGACATGCGCAAGAAGTTGACCGAGTCGCTGAAGAAAGTCTTCCGTCCGGAATTTTTGAACCGGCTCGACAGCGTGATCATCTTCCGTTCGCTCAACAAAGATGACATTCAGAAGATCGTCTCGCTCGAACTGGACAAAGTGTCGGAGCGGCTCAAAGATCACAACCTCACGCTGACAGCGACCCCCGCGGCGCTTTCAGCATTTGCCGACCAAGGGTTTGATGCCGAGTTCGGTGCGCGCCCACTACGACGTGTCATCCAGCAAAGAGTCGAAGATCCGCTTTCCGACAAACTGCTCTCCGGCGAATTTGTGGATGGAGATGCCATCCTCGTGGATGTCAACCCCGATGCCGAAATTGTGCTGACGCGAGCGGCAGTTCCAGAGCCAAGCGCTTAAAATAAAAATTA
>DATCTP010000419.1:0-3530 GCA_036567885.1 Anaerolineales bacterium
TCTCACCTGGGGCAAAGCCATGGCTTGGGATTTGCGCGGCAATATGGATGAAGAAATCGAGCGCGCAATTCTGCTCAAGACTCTCACGCCTCAGCAAATCGATCAACTCTTCCCCCCTTATCCATCCGATCATCCGGTCATCGTGAATAAAATCGGAGTCGGAACGCCAGCATCTTCCGCGACTCAAGACACCGCGCAATTTCAAATTCCCGATGCGACTCTTTCAGCGCTTCAACAGAACGTTTCGCTTCTGGACTCCGTACTGGGTCCCACTAATAACGGAATCGGCTCCAACTCGTGGGTTGTCTCCGGCGCGCTGACATCCACCGGCAAACCCATCCTCGCCAACGATCCGCATCTAGAAATCCAAATGCCATCCATTTGGTATCAGGTAGACATGCACTGCATGCCAAAGAGCGATCAATGCCCCTATGAAATAAGCGGCTTTTCATTTGCTGGTGTGCCGGGTGTCATCATCGGTCACAACGACAAGATCGCCTGGGGCTTTACCAACACCGGTCCGGATGTGATGGATTTATTCATCGAAAAAGTGAATCCCGATAATCCGAATCAATACATGCAAAACGGTCAATGGGTGGACTTTCAGACGCGTACTGAGACGATCAATGTATCGGGAGATAAGCCTGTGACGATCACCGTTCGCTCGACGGATCACGGTCCCGTCATCTCTGATACTTACGGTCCACTGCAAAATACAAATACCAGCAACGCTCCGGACTTTGTTCCATTCAAGAACAACACCGGTTTGCAATTGCCCGCCCAATATGCGATCGCCTTGGAATGGACAGCGCTCAAACCGTCAACACCGTTTGAAGCCATTTGGGGATTTGATAAAGCGCAGAATTGGGACGACTTCCGCAACGCCGCGAAGAATTTCCATGTGCCCGCCCAAAATTTGATTTATGCTGATACGTCCGGCAATATCGGTTATCAGATGCCCGGCGATGTTCCGATTCGAAAGAGTGGCGATGGACGCTATCCGGTTCCTGGCTGGACCGGTCAATATGATTGGACCGGATACATTCCCTTCAATCAATTGCCGTACACCTACAATCCCGCCGAAGGTTATATCGTCACCGCCAATAATCAGGTCGCGCCGAACAGTTATGCATATTTCATCACCGCCGATTGGAATTACGGCTTCCGCGCCAACCGCATCGTGGACATGATCAAGAACGCGCCCGGCAAAATTGACATTGCCTACATCCAAAAAATGCAGGGCGATGATTACGATCCCAACGCTCAGACCTTCGTGCCGTTGCTTCAACAAATGAGCAGTCAATTCAGCGGCAACGACGCCTCCGCGCTTGCCCTGCTCAAGAACTGGGATTATCAAGCCAAATCCGATTCATCCGCCGCCGCGGTTTTTGAAGCCTTCTGGAGCCATTTGTTGTCGAATACCTTCGATAATAAACTGCCGAAAAAATATTGGCCCGACGACAGTTCGCAATGGGTTGAAGTCATGCGCAACCTTGCCAAGAATCCTACCGATCCATTCTGGGATGATAAAACCACTACGAATGTGGTCGAGACGCGCGATGATATCATCAAGAAATCATGGAGCGATGCGGTCAGCGAAATGGAAGGCAAATATGGAAGTGATATGACTAAGTGGAGTTGGGGACAGATGCACACCGCCACGTTCCAAAACCAGACCTTGGGCACCACCGGCATTGGGTTGATCGACTCGTTATTCAACCGCGGCCCCTTCCCAGTCAGCGGTGGAAGCAACATCGTCAATGCCACTGCCTGGGCAAACGTCGGTCAGGATTACGCTGTGACCTCGCTGCCGTCCATGCGCATGATCGTGGACTTAAGCAACCTGAGCAACTCGCTGACGGTTCATACCACCGGCGAATCAGGTCACGCCTATAATAAGCATTATGATGACATGTCCGCCATGTGGGCGGCGATTCAATATTATCCAATGTTGTGGGATCAACAGGCGGTCATGCAGCAAACCGAAGGGCACCTACAGTTGATGCCCTAATGAAACGGTAGGGGCACAGGGACGCTGTGCCCCTACCGTTTTAATCGGTATGCCAGCCAAGCGAAAAAGGTCACACCCGCGCAACTGGCCAAGAAATCAAAAATATCCGATGTTCGTGTGGGGAAAAACCGTTGCGAATACTCTTCGAGGCCGATGAACAAAGCGAGGATCAAACTGGTGATAACGGCGAGCCGTTTCTTGTCGGCGAACGGACGCGCCTCGAAGATGCTCAAGTTAACCACGAAACTCAACAATCCAAACAGAACGAAATGTCCGACCTTATCGCCATCCGGAAATTCGTAAACTTTGGGCAACGCGCCCATGTGTCTGGTATCAGCAAGGATAACAATCAGAATAATGAAAACCCCGAAAAAGATCGCCCATCGTTTCATAAACAATATAGGGGTTCAGCGACGCTGAACCCCTACCAATTGCATTTACGCCGCGGAGCGTGCGTTCTCTTGCCGCGAGCGCCATGCTTCGATGGCAATCGGTATCAATGAAATCAATATGATGGCGATAATGACGGTCGAGAAATGGTCGCGGATGAACGGAATGTTTCCGAAGAAATATCCCGCGAAGGTAAACAACGCTACCCACAGAATCCCACCAAAAACATTATAGGAAAAGAAATAAGAATATGACATACGGCCGATGCCCGCCACGAACGGCGCAAAGGTGCGGATGATCGGAACGAAACGCGCCAGGAAAATCGTCTTGCCGCCGTGCTTCTCGAAGAACGCATGAGTACGGTCCAGATATTCTTTCTTGATCCACTTGATGCTGTAAGCGCGCTCGCCAAGATAATGGCCGATCCAATAATTGGCGGTATCGCCCAACACCGCGGCAATTGCCAACAGAACAAAAACCAGCCACACGTTCAGCGCCCGAAGCGCCGCAAACGTTCCCGCGGCGAAGATCATCGAATCGCCGGGCAGGAATGGCGTGATCACAAAGCCGGTCTCCATGAAAATAATGAAGAACAACAAGCCATAGGTCCACGCGCCGTATTGCGTGATGACCGCCGCCAAATGTGTATCAAGATGCAGGAACAAATCAATCAGAAAAGACATGAGCTATCCTTGAGAAAATATTTTGAACGCCGCATTATACCGCATCATCACCGCCCTCGGGGCGGATTCTTACCAAACTGAACCAATACCCGACGATAAGAACCACAAGACTTCCGATGATCGCCATTCCGAGATTAAGCGTGCCAATCGGAAACAAAATCCACTTTTGCCTACTCCCAATATATTGACCTGCCGCAGATCCGATCAACGATAAGGCGAGATACAAAAACAATCGTCCCACCCCGCCGTCCAGAAAAAGATGAAACAAGGCGCCGATCAGCAACGCGACAATTAAACCGAGAACCAGGTCGGGAATGGTCATTGAATTAACCCACCGCCGAGCAATACATCGCCTTGATAAAAGACCGCTGCCTGTCCTGCTGTGATATCTCTTTGCGGCGCATCGAACTGGACCTGAACTTGCTCATCCGCTAATGGCATGACCA
>DATCTP010000420.1:0-3785 GCA_036567885.1 Anaerolineales bacterium
CCGTCGTCTTGCAGCGCGCCCGCCGTAATTTCCGAAGCGGAGGCGCTGTTGGCATTCATCAGCACCACCATCGGGATTTTGAGCGCTAACCCGCCGGGCGTGGCATCATATTCCTTTTTGCTTCCATCACTGCTTAGTTCGTAAACCACCGGTCCGTGATCCACGAATTGCGAAACCACTTGAACCGCAGTGTTGAGATAACCGCCGGGATTATCGCGCAAATCGAGAACGAGTCCTTTGGGATTCTGCGCCATCAACGTGGTCAGGGTATTCTGCAACTCAGTACCCGTAGTCTCGCCGAAGTCCGTGAGTTGGATATATGCGATTCCGTTACTGAGCATCTTACCGCTCACGCTCGGGACGTTGATCTGGGCGCGTACGATATCGAATTGAAGCGGCGCGGTTTGACCCGGACGCCGAACGGTCAGATGAACCGTCGTTCCCGCGGGACCGATGACTTTCGATCTCACCTGTTCCGGGTTGACGCCGGTCATGTCCACGCCGTCCACCGCGATGATTTGATCGCCGGCTTGCAATCCGGCTTTATCGGCGGGAGAACCGGGAATCGGTTTGGTGACGGTAAGCACTGTTCCGCTGGTGTCCACATACGCGCCGATGCCTTCAAAGGAACCGTTCAGTTCATTCGTCGCGTCCTTATAAACCTGTGGGTTCATGTATTCGCTGTGCGGGTCGCCGAGCGATTGAACCATGCCGGTAATGGCGCCTTCCAACAGTGTGGTGTTATTCACCGGCTGATCCACGTAATTGGTGTGGATGATCTGCCACGCGTCCCAAAACGGTTTGAATAAAGTCTGCAGGTCTTGCGGCGTTGCCGCTTGCGCTCCGGGTGGTATGGTGGGAGCACCACCGACGGATAGTGTGGATGGCAAACCTTGCGGGAACATATGTCCCACCACAAACCCGCCGGAAAATCCGCCCAGCAGCAATGCAACACCGACCAGAACAAACAGAATAATTTTTAAAATTTTTGCCACAAACTCCTCCATTTCCAAGTATCTTGCGTAAACCATAACATGACGGGATTAAAAGATGATGAAACTTGTGTTGAGAATTTGTAGAAAGATTGTAAATCGTTTATAAGCGTTCATCCTTCTTCTTGGAAATTTCCTGAACGCGTTTGTGAAGTTCATCCATCGCCGCGTCGTCACGGCCGCGCAAACCTTTGAAATTGTCCTTCCGCCCGCGCAGAAAAGCCACCGCGATCATGGTATTCCCAGCCAGGATCACGAGAACGAGAATCAAGGCGATGATCAGCACGGCGGTGGAATTCATGGCTGGCTCCCGTTTAATAAAGCGGGTAATTGATTCCAGTCATCGAATACCGCGTCGGCATCCGCGCTCGAGGCGGACGCGGTATATAGAATCGCATACAAGCCTAAATCTTTCGCGACGCGTGTGGTGCGCGGCAAATCGTCAATCATTACGCACTTCGCCGGATCGCTTTCGCCCGCCACGCTCAACGCAATTTTGAAAGCTTCCGGGTTGGGCTTGCAGTACGGGTCAATGCGATTGACATCCACGATGTCCGCGAAATAGTCCTCGATCTGCAGTTGGCGGAGTACGCGTCGGGCGTGAGGCACATCCGCATTGGTGAAGATCAAGTTGCGGGTCGGGAGCGAAGCGAGCACCTTTTGCTGAATCGGATTCGGATGCAGATATTCTTTCAATGGCAGGTCGTGAACATATGCCAGAAAATCCTGAATATCCACATTGTGGTTGGCCTGCAAGCCGCGCAGCGTGGTCCCGTATTCGCGGAAATATTTTTCGCGCAGGCGCGGGATGTCGTCCAGCGGAATGTGCATGCGCCCATCCATATAGGAATTCATGCGCTCTTTGATGGCGGGCCAGAGGCCGGTGGAGGCTGGATACAGTGTGTCATCGAGGTCAAAGAAAATCGTTGTAAAACGCATTCGGCAATTATAATTGCGATATGCCCATTCATCTGCTTGCACCAGAAGTCGCTTCACAAATCGCCGCCGGTGAAGTGATCGAACGCCCAGCCTCGGTGGTCAAAGAACTGATGGAAAACGCGCTGGATGCGGGCGCGAAAAGCATTTCGATTTCGATTGCGGAAGCGGGACGCCAATTGATCGAAGTGGCGGATGATGGCGGCGGCATCGCGTCGGACGAGTTGGCGCTGGCCGTTTCGCGTCACGCAACCTCGAAGCTGTCGCGCGCCGATGATCTGTTCCACATCTCGACGCTTGGATTCCGCGGCGAGGCGCTGGCTTCGATTGGCTCGGTCTCGCGCATGACGATCACGTCGAAAGTTGCGAAGTCGAACGCGGGCGCACGTATCAAAGTCGAGGGCGGACGCGAAGGCAAAGTGGAATCGATCGGCGCACCGACCGGCAGCGTGGTGCGCGTCGAGGATTTGTTCTACAACGTTCCGGCGCGTTTGAAATTCCTGAAGACCGATGTCACCGAGCGCCGCGCCATAGATTCCTTAATCACGCGTTATGCGTTGGCATATCCGAATGTGCGCTTCAAATTATCCGAAGGAAATAATGTCACATTGCAAACCTCCGGCGATGGCGACCGCCGCGCAATTTTGGCGGCATTATATGGCGTGGATGTTGCAAAGCAATTATTGGAAATCAATGCAGAGGAAGACGGCATTCGATTAAGTGGTTATACCAGTCCAACGGCGCTGACGCGTTCGAATCGCAAAGACATTACGTTTTTCGTCAACGGCCGCTGGGTGCAAGATACACCGCTGACGGCCGCGCTGGTTCAGGCTTATCACACATTGTTGATGGTGGGACGTTATCCGCTGGCGGCGGTCTTTGTTGAGATTGCGCCGGAAGAAGTGGATGTGAACGTTCATCCCGCCAAAGCCGAAGTGCGATTTCGGAATCAGGATAAAGTCTTTGGCTTTGTCCAACGCGCGGTACGGCGCGGCTTATTGGCGTATTCGCCGGTGCCGACGGTTGCTCCGTCCTTGTGGGGAACGCGCAGCGAGTCTTCGCAACAAGTTGGATTGGATTGGACGATTGCGCATGATGAATCAGTTGACGGTGGTCAGTTGATAGTTGACAGTCAAAAATCATCCACAATCAGCACTCAGCCCACCATTAACCATGAACCATCCACTATTAACCAAATTCCCCTGCTTCGACTCATCGGTCAGATCGGCGCGACGTATCTTGTGGCTGAAGGACCGGATGGATTGTATTTGATCGACCAACATGCCGCCCACGAACGTGTTTTATTTGAAAAATTGATGACGCAACATGACCAGAAAAAGATTCCATCGCAATCCTTGTTGACACCCGCGGTGGTTACGCTTCCGCCGCAATCCGCGAAAGCATTGGAAGCCCAATTGTTAGTTCTCGGTCAATTTGGTTTTGAAGTCGAGGAGTTTGGCGCAAACACATTTCAAGTCCGTGCCATGCCGAGTTTGTTCGCGGGCAGTGACCCATCGGTGGCGCTGCGCGCCATCGTCGAAGACTTTGAAGAAGACGAAGCGCCACTGCAAAATGAAATCGAAAAGAAGCTGGCGGCACGCGTCTGCAAACGGATGGCGGTCAAAGGCGGGCAGACACTTTCATCTGAAGAACAACGCGCCCTGCTTTTGGATTTGGAACGCTGCGACTCGCCGCGTACCTGTCCGCATGGGCGACCAACGATGATTCATCTATCAGTGGATATGCTCGAGCGGCAATTCGGTCGCGAAGGGGCGAGCTAATGCCGGTTGATTATCAGCAAATCCATGCTCGCATCAAAGAAATCGGCGCGGGCGCGCGTGAACGAAGTAAGACGTT
>DATCTP010000421.1:0-10317 GCA_036567885.1 Anaerolineales bacterium
TACAAGTTTTCGATATACCACCGACGCATACGCCAGTCCAACGGTGCGCGGCATCTGAGTTCCCGTCGGTGAGACATCCGCGGCAGTGTTATACATCTCAGTCTGATTTTTCCATGCGCCGTTGGGTTTGATATAACGCGAAGCGAAATGTGCATCCATGCCGCGCCCGCCCGTGTTCGGTTCAGCGTCAACATCCGCGTGAGCGTAAAGCTGTGCAAAAAATTCCTGGATGCTCATGACTCCCAACATGAACATCCAGGTTTGATCCCGATAATAGCCGGAGCGCCAGTCGCCTTTGCGGAAGGCGCGCGCAATGGCAATGTTGGCAAGTTCTTTGCCGTCGCCGAAGATTCCGAACTTGGCTTTGCCGCTCAGCACTTCGCGCCGACCAATCAGACTCGCCTGCCGCGATTGGTAGGCGAGACGATAATCTTTAATGATCTCTTCGATTTCTAAAGGTAACGCAGAAGAACCCTTCTTCTTGGGCATGGACTCTCTCCGTAAGTTGGCTGATGAGAATTATAACGGAAAAGGAAAATGCTGCGTAAAATCAGTGCACATGTTCAGCGCGCCTTCAACGGGTTTTCGTCATCATCTAATTTGTGCTCTGCGCGCAGCGGAAACCGCGCTCCTGTCCCGCCGAAGTCGGATCGTGATAAGCGCGATAATATGTTTTGACTTCGTCAGAGTTATCGTTAAATGCGCCGCCGCGCAGGGATTTATATTGTCCGCTATCGGGTCCCTGCGGGTTTTTGTAAGGTGAGATGGAATAATAATTCCGCTGATACCAGTCGAACATCCATTGACGAACGTTGCCCGACATCTGCAACACGCCATACGGGCTAAGCCCGAACAAATAGTCATAGGCGGATACGATATCGCCGTGATCGCCGTTGTAATTTAATAGCGAGATATCCGGTAAACTGGTTCCCCATGGATAGGGACGGCCATCTAAACCGCGTGCCGCCTTTTCCCATTGCGCTTCAGTGGGAAGATCACCGCCTTCCCACTTGCAAAAATCTTGAGCCGCGTACCAGGTCACATAGACCACCGGATAGTCGGCGTATTTTGGATTGTCAAAATAGTTGTTGTAGCGCGCCGGATGCGAGCAAGTGCCGGCCTTCAAGCAAAGCGCGTACATGGCGTTGGTTACATCCACTTGATCGATCCAATACGCGTCCAAATAAACCTTATGCGGTTTATACCCAACGAAGCCTGTGTCTTGTCCCATGTTGAATTCTCCCGCCGGGATATATACCTGATTCATGTGATCCTTCAAATCGAATCTGATTTGGACAAGATGATTGCCATGTTTTACTAAAAGCGCTTCGGTCGCGGCCGTCAGATAAACCTGCCGCAGAAGTCCCGACATCCACGCATACAAAATGATCAGCCCAACGATAAGAACGCTGACTGCGATCAATACTGTTTTTTTCAGTTTCACCGAATCACCTGATATTAAGTTGGACTATCTGCTCTATTTCAATCTCTCGGCTACGATCTCCGCCACATCCCTGACTTGAAGCGAGTCGCCATCTGCTTTGGAAGCATCGTTCATCATTGTCAAACAGAATGGACAACCCACTGCAACCGTTTCAGCACCAGTGGATTTAGCTTCTGCAAACCGAGCCGTGTTGACACGCGTTGTGCCATTCTCTTCTTCTTTCCACATTTGCGCGCCGCCCGCGCCGCAACAGAATGACTTGGACGAATTGCGCGGCATTTCAATCACTTCCAATCCCGCTGACTTCAAATCTTCGCGCGGCGCATCGAAGATGTGGTTTTGCCGTCCGAGATAACATGGATCATGGAAAGTGACCTTCATGGTATCGCCTTCCAACTTCATTTGGATTTTTCCCGCGCCGACCAATTCATTGATCAATTGCGTGTGATGGATAACCGTGTAATTTCCGCCGAATGCTGGATATTCATTCTTGATTGTGTGCAAACAATGCGGACAAGTGGTTACGATTCTCTTTGGCTTGACTTCGTTCAATATTTCAACATTCGCAGTTGCCAGACCAAAGAAAATATCTTCGCGTCCCGCGCGTCGAGCGGAATCGCCAGTGCATTGTTCGTTCTGTCCGAGTACGGCAAAGTTGACTCCAGCCGCGTTCAAAATTTTTGCAAACGCCTGCGCGGTCTTTTGAGCGCGTGCGTCCGTCGCCGCCGCGCAGCCGACCCACCACAAAACTTCCGGCTCAGGATTCTTTTCAATCGTCGGGACATTCAAACCATCCGCCCATTTCATGCGGTCGGCTTGCGAAACATTCCACGGATTGGCGTTGCGCTCCATGCCCTTGAAGGCCGTCTCCAATTGCTTCGGAAATTTGCTTTCCATCATTGAAAGATTGCGCCGCACTTCGAGAATGTCGCGCATCGGTTCGTTGCCCACCGGGCAAATATCCACGCACGCGCCGCAGGATGTGCATGCCCACACGGCTTCTTCCGAGATCAAATCCAACATCGGTCTATCCGTGCCGCCGCCGTAATTAAAGTTATAACGTTTGTTGATCTCCAACGCGGCAGGCGACAAAAGTTTTCCGGTGTTGTAGGCCGGGCAAACTTCCTGGCAACGGAAGCACATGATGCAGGCGTACGAATCCATCACCTGTTCCCAATGTAAATCCTTTATGGTTGCCGCGCCGAATTGTTCAATCGAAGTATCGTCGAGATTGATGTAATTCAATTCGCCAATCGAACGGCGCTGTGGTTTCATCCAAATGTTCAACGGCGCGAAGAATAGATGGATATGTTTTGAATAAGGGAAATATGGAAGGAATGCAACCACCGCGCCGAGCGATAACCAGAACATGACATGCTCACCGATGATGAGTGTATTTGCGTTCATCCCTGACCACAAACCGGCCACCACGGAAATGGTTGGCTGCCATTTGTCAGCGGAACCGCTTAATGCCACGCTGAAAGATTCTCCCAAATAATGAGATGCGTTATGCAGGATGATGAACGTCGCCACGATGGCTGAGTCGCGGCTGATGCCGGTACGCGCGTTCGGGTTGAGTAGAGTCGTCTTGCGCGTGGACAAAGTTGCGGGTCGAAGAATGAAGCGGCGGATGATCATCGCGATCATGCCCACGAGGATCGCGACGTTTGCAATGTCTGCAAAAAGTCTGTAAACGTCACCGAACCATCCAGTCTGATTGAGGATACTAAAGCCTGTGTAGCCGTAGATCAAATCCGAAAGGTTGACCACCAGAAAAACAAGGAAACCCCAGCCGATGAGGGCATGCAAAATGCTGGGCCACAATCGGAAACGAAAGACAGGCTGGAACGAAATGACTTTTGCGAAGGTTTGGGGAATGCGTTTGAATGCGGCTTTCCAATCGGGTTTGCCTTGCCCGCTGGAGATCATTTTGATGATGCGATCCACACCGCGATATGTGAAGTAGAGCGAAACAAGTGTCGCAATTGCAAAGAGGATTTTTTCCGTGGTAGTAAGCATGTATGCCTCCAAAGTCGCCCCTCCGACCTTCGGTCACATTCCTCATTTTCTCAGAAAATGGGGAAGCAGGGTGGGGACTTTTTTTCTAGTTTAGCACAGAATGCAAAAGCGGAAGCATTTGCATTCGCTCACTTGCTGATATCGTTGACGTAATTTTTGGCGGGAGCGCAGACATCCGTAAAGTGAGACGACATGGCATCCCATGTGAGCTTGTGTTCCGTTGTCCAGGTTTCGTTGACCGCCAATCCCAAACATCCTGCACCCGCGTTATAGTTGACCAGCGTGAACTTCCACAGATCTTCATACGAAGCAAAATCTCCCGCCGATTGGGTGGAGCTTGATGGCACATTGTTCAAGATAACTTGTGCGGTCTGTTCGCATTCTGCCAGTAAAGTACGAGCAAATACTCCCACGCTAAAATTGGCTTGACTCAAATCAATGCCCAGCGGGCAGTTCGGACAAGCCGCGTTCACGCTACTCACCAGCGCCTGCCGCAATAATTCTTGATCGCCTGCTTTTAGGTGAACATACCCTTTGCTGCATGTGTCGGATGAAAGCACGAGCGGGCAATATTGGCTGTAAAAGGATGGATTCCAAAGCAAAGCGGTGTCCGCGCCGTTATTGGTCAATTGACCTAATCCCGCATCCTGACTGGCTCGGAAGACCCCCGGCCAGAATTGGCTTTCGCGTGCGAAAAGATTCTTGAGCAATTGTGCGGGCACACCGGTATCATGCGAAGTGTTGAGGATCAGCGAATCAAATTGATTCTGCCACGCATCGACTGCGGGGCGGGCTTGTTCCAGGCCGCATTGATTGACGGTTCCATCGGAGGACCAGCCTCCATCCGGGCAGCCGCTGGCATCTACCGCGCCTTGCAGAATCAAATTTGCGGAAAGATAATTAAACGGAATGTCGCTGCTCAACTCCGCTGGGTCTTGAGGGGTGCTTAGCCAATCCGGCGGACCGCCCACAGGCGGAAAGGCTTTCCACGTCGCGGCGCAGGTGGCGGGATGCACACCCTGCCATTGCGTTGAAAGCACATCCACATAAAACGAGCTTTGATCCGGGTTGCCTGCGTCGGCGGTTGCAACTCGAACCTGTGCGTTGAACACCTCGCTGCTATCGCCATAACTTGACCACGCCCAAAATTGCAAATTGACACCTTTATCTTTTGTGGGCGCAAGTTGGAGCGGACAGTCTGCACTGCACGAAAAAGGTGTGCCGTCCATCGTGCCTTCGATCCGCACGATATGTTCATTCGGTAATGGCTCTTCGCCTTTCAAAACCAATTGGGGGATGGTTTCACAGATGTTCGTGCCGGACCTCGAAACGGTCTCGCAACCTGCGAGCGATAACCACACTTCCGGCGGGGGCAACTTAACCGTTACTTCTTTTTGCGATTGCTCTACTTTTGCGAGATAAAGATAATACCCTGCGCATTCGCGCTGTGGCGTTCCACTACAAGGCGGCTGACCTTTCCAGGTGTAATAAATAGTTGGGTCGCAGTTCGTGTACACTTCCCCTAGAGTCGGCTGGCCCTCATGATCCACAATGAGCGAGCAGACAATTTGATTTTTATTCCAAGTGGCCATCCACCAGGTATAGGCGGTGTATTTCACAGTGATGGTGGTAACGCGGTCGGGGCCGGGGGGAACTTTGGATGGGGCGGCGCGGCTTGAAGTCGCGGGAAGAAGCGCCAAACTGCCCAAAACCAGCAGGATGGCTAACATCCAATTCAAGGAAGTGACGCGCTTCGGGTTGATCCTGATCACCCTATATAAAAAGGAGTCGCTACTGTTTTTGATTATAGCGGACTCCCTGAAAATGACAACTATTTTTTCTTTACAATTTTTTTGTTAGCAGTTTTCCGCTTTGCCGGTTTGACGATTTTCTCTGGCTCAGGTTTCTTTTCTTTTTCAATGGTTTCCAGCGTGGACATATCCTGATTGATATTGCGCCAACGCACGAACAGACTGACCACATAGATCGCGGCGATGATAAAGAAAACGGCATAACCCGCAATCATATATGCGGAAGTGTCGGGAGGTGCATCGAGAAGAAACATAATTGCTCCTTGAAATTCTAGCGCATCAGGGTGAGTTTAAGCTGTTCGACTTTCGCGGCAAGCTGTCCCATACGGATGCGGTTCCAGAACAAATCAATGAAAATCACGGTGAACGCGAACAGCGCGAAGAAGAATGCAACTTGCATACCCGGCGACATCGCGAACGTACCGGTTGCGCTCGGATCTGCACTGCCGATCACAACCGGATGAATCGTGCGGAACAAGCGAATGGAAAAGAATGTGATCGGCACACTGAGCGATCCAATCAAGGTATAAACTGCGCCAAAACGGGCGCGGCGGTCCGGGTCTTCAACACCTTCGCGCAGCATGAAGTAGGCAACGTAAATGAGTTCGGTGATGGCGGCAGTCGTCAGCCGTGGATCCCACGTCCACCAGGTATTCCAAATTGGGCGTGCCCAGATCGAGCCGAGCACAATGGTGATAAAGAAGAATACCGCGCTGATCTCAACAGCCGCAACCTCGGCGATATCCCATTTCGAATTTTGCGTCCGCAGGTAGGCAATACCCGCGACGGCCGCGGCGACAAAGCCTAACATGCCGACCCAAGCTGTGGCGATGTGGAAATAGAACACGCGCTGGACTTGTCCCATCGTGGCTTCTTCTGGCGCATAAACGAGCGCAAGATATATCGCAATGGCTAGAACGAGCACGGAGGCAACATCAAGAATTTTTAAGGCAGAGGGCTTGGATTGCATAGTCTTCCTTTCGTAAATTGGTATTTTACTCTTCAACCACATAATCGAAAACCATAAAAGCAATGGCAATGAAGATTACATCGTAACCGATTAATAAACTGAGCGGGGAATAGATGGTGCTGAAATCACTGCCTGTCAGGAATCCTTCGCTGGCTTTGACGGCGGCGATCAAAACCGGGACTACAACCGGGAACAGCAAAATCGGCAGGAGCACATCCCGCGTGCGCGCCTGGATTGCCATGCTTGCCAATAAAGTTCCGACCGCGATGTAGCCAATCGAACCGAGCAGGATGACCAGCAATAAACCCGCGTTGAAAAGATTGACGTTATAAAGGAACGAATACACTGGCAGGACGATGGCTTCCACAATCAACATGAAAACCAGATTGCTGATGACTTTTCCAAAATAAATCGCAGAGCGGTCAACCGGCGCGAGCAAAAGTCCATCGAGGCAGCCGCGGTCTTTTTCCACCGCCATGGAGCGGTTGAGGCCGAGGGTGCCGGCGAATGCAAAGGTGACCCATAACACGCCCGCCGTCACGGATTGACGCGTGCTGATATCCAATTCGAGTGCGAAGTTGAATATCAGAATGACGAGCAAAGAGAAAACCAGCATTGCCGAGAAAAGTTCGCGCGAACGAAATTCGGCGGCGAGGTCCTTCCACGTTATCGCGAACGTGGCTTTCAAAAAAGAGGCGTTGGATGATTGACGCGGAACCGTGGTGGTCATATCAATCTGCCAGCGCCTTTTTATAGAACGTAAGCAAATTGCTTCTGCCAAGCTGTTTGCGCGTGGCAGATGCGGTAATGACACCGCGCGACAGGATATCGAAACGCGTGGCTAATTCTTCGGCGCGCATCAGATCATGGGAAGTCATCACAACGGTGCGGCCTTTTGCTGCAACCGACTGAAGCACATCATCTAGCATGGCGGACGCGTCCTGGTCAAGACCGGTATATGGTTCATCGAACAACATCACATCGGGATCATGAAACACGGCGCGTCCAATGGCGAGACGCTGCTGCATACCGCGCGAAAACGTGCGGACCAGATCGCGTCGGCGCGATGACAAGCCGACCATTTCAAGCACCTCCATAATTCGAGATTCAATATTTGAGATGCCGTACATGCGTCCGAAGAAACGCAGATTCTCTTCAGCGGTCAAGTCGCCGTAAAGTAAAGGCAAATGCGAGACCACGCCCAAGCGAGCGCGCACCGCCGCGGCTTGATCCGGCAGGCGATAACCCGCCACGCTGACCGCGCCGAGCGAAGGGCGTGACAGTGAGGCGAGGATTCGCAGGAAGGTGGTTTTGCCCGCGCCGTTGGGACCAAGCAGCGCCACGAACTCGCCGGGCTGAACTTCAAAATCCACGCCGCGCAAAACAGTTTTCATCCCGAAGCGTTTGACGAGTTTGTGAACGGTGATCATGTTCGCTGCGCTATGCCATTTCCTTGAGAATTTCTTTCAGTTCTGCACGCCGCTTTTGATAGACATCATCTTTGATCTTACCGGCGCGATGCAGGTCATCGAGCGCGAGAATCGCGTCCATCACTTCATCGGCGGATTCAAATTCATCTTCATCCTCCTCCTCTTTCTGTTGATTCTTTTGATCGCGGAAGAAGAACCACACGCCTGCTCCAATTAATAATAATCCTATTGCACCCGCGCCAATGAACAATCCTGCCGGCGAATTGCCCGACGGTGTGGTGGTGTTCTTCGGCGTGCCGGTGATAGTGAAGTTCACCACGTCGCCGGCTTTGAGATTGCTGGCAGAATAGGTTTCAAAGTTATTATTTTGAACGGATTGGACTCCGTTATCGGTTAATTGACTGCCGCTCGCTTTCATCCCATCCGGAAGCAGCAGAACCATGGATGGTGAGTCAACGGCTATCGGTTGTTTTATTTCCAGTTGATTGCTATACGGCAGGGTAAAGCTTGCGATGACTGCATACGCTTTGCTGTTTGGCGGAGCGGCTACGCCGTTGTTGCTGGCGCCAACCAATGGCGCGCTGTTCGGGTCCATCAACAGATTGACGTTCTGTGCGCCATCCGGAATCTTAATGAATGGAACGGTGGCTCCATCGGTGGAAACGATCACGGCTTTATCAGTCGCGTTCGTGAACGCGTAAATCTCATATACGGTGGTTTGCCCTGGTGTGGCGAAATCAAAATCAAGATGAATCTGTTGGAATGACAGTGTACTGATGTCGCTGGTCGGTTCATATAGTTTGACTGGGGACAAAGCCAGATTGATCATTCCAGCCGAAACCGCGCCGGGATCAGATTGGAACTGAATACCCTTGTAATCCACTTCCGCGGTGAAGATGCGATTTGCCGGCATGGGGACGTTTTCGAATTTGAATGTGCCATCCGGCGCAGGCGTGGCTGTCAATGTGACAATTTCCTGCGGCGTGCTGGTTTGATTTTGTGATTGATCGAAGCCGTGCAAGGTAACGGTCAAACCGGAGGGTAATGTTCCACTGCTGATCTGAATGGAACCGGTGACCGTTCCCGCGCCCGCGGCGTTCGTAGCTGGGATAGCGGTGGCGGTCGCTGGAGTTGTATTCGCTTCGGGCGTGGACCCGCTAGCGGTCGCCGCGCCCGTTGCCGCTGTCGCGAGCGATGAAGCGGTTCCGCTAACCGTCGGTGGGACAGTGGTGGGAACGGTCGTCGGTGTGATCGTTGGTGTGGGAGGCGCCGCCGCTGCAAAAGTCAGCGTGCGAATATACATTGCCACATCCAGCGCCTGATCGTCGGCAAGATTTTTTCCGAACGCGGGAATAACTCCATCGCCGTTCTTGATGATTCGGATGATGTCATCCTCGGATAATGCCGCCATCTTTTTTAGGTCAGTAAATTTATTGGCGCAATTGGGACAGTTCGCATCGAACAAGGCTTTGCCTTGCGCAATTTGATCAGGTTTGGTGTGGAGCGTGAGCACATACGCAACCACATCCCAGCGATCCTGATCACTCAATGCTCCGGCAAAAGGCGGCATGAAGCGATCCAAGTTTCCCTGGGATACGGTTGTGAACCATTGCGCCGGTGAAGCGGAGCGTGCGGTATCCGCCAAACCAAGCGCCGGAACGGTGACCGGCAATTGCTGGCTTTGTGGTCCGTTGCCGAGGCCGGTGTCGCCGTGGCAAGGCGCGCAGTTTTGGGCAAAGATCGCCGCGCCGTTTTGGATATCGGGCGCGGAAGAAGGATATAGCGCGCCGAGCGTCGGCAGCGGTGTTGGCGAAACATAATTAGGCGGCGGTGTAATATCCGAAGCGAGACTGCATCCTGCAAGAAAAATGGTGCCAAGAGCAATGAAGAGTGCAAGGCGAAATTTCATGAGTTTCCTTTTATAAAACGCAAAACACAAATTGCTGATTCCAATTTGTATGGCGTTTTGTATTTTGCATTTTTACTTTAATGCCTTCCCGCAATGCGGACAGAATTGATCGCTCGCTAAAACGGCTTTGCCGCACTTCGGACAAAAACCCGCCGACTTGCTCTTGCGTTCTTTGCGCCGCGCCGCCAGCATCGACTCGATTTCATCGTCGGAAGGCGGCTCGGTGTTGACGGCGGCATCGGCGCGCCGCGCCGCGGCGGCGCGTTCGATCCGCTGCTCCACTTCATCATCGCTGAGGGCTTGCGGTTGCAGGGCATCGAGTTTTCACAGAACGTCCGCGCCTTTTTGAAGAAGTTCGGCGCGCTGCGCCGGATAATCATCTTCCGGAATTTTACCAAGCTTGAAATCGAAATCCAGTTCCTGCAGCGAGTTGATGACGCGGTCGCGTTCTGCCATGAGCGAGGAAATTTCGCTGGTATCTTCGTGCGGACTGCGGCGTTTCGAATCGAAAACCAATGGCGCGGCTAAATATAAGCCTACGCCCAACAGCAAGGCGATCAGCAAAAGTATTGCACTGAGATCCACAAGCCCTCCTACTTCAACAACGGATTAATAATGGATTTGATTTCGTCCACCGAAGAAAATGGTCCGATTTGAGCATATTGAAGAACGCCCTGTTGGTCAATGAAATATGTTTCAGGCACACCCTTGATGCGGAAGAGTTGCGAGACGCG
>DATCTP010000422.1:0-7258 GCA_036567885.1 Anaerolineales bacterium
AACGTGAGATTGCTGAGACGCCGGAGACGATTTATTCCGACTTGCAGGCCGGTGATTACGTGGTTCACATTGATCATGGCGTTGGAAGATTCGTCGGCTTGGTGCAACGCGAATTGGATTCGCATAACCGCGAGTTTCTGGCGGTTGAATATGATGGCGGCGGACAGTTATATGTGCCCGTCCATCAAGCGGATCGGCTAACGCGCTACGTCGGCGCGGAAGGCGTTGAACCTGCTTTGGATCGGCTGGGCGGCCAGGAGTGGCACGAGAAAAAAAGCCGCGTGAAAGAAGCGGTGCTCGAAGTCGCACAAGAGATGCTCGACTTGTACGCGCGTCGAAATGTTGTGCAGGGTTATGCGTTCAAGCCCGATACGCAATGGCAAAAAGAATTGGAAGATTCATTTCCGTATATCGAGACTGATGACCAGAAGCGCGCCATCGCGGATATCAAACGCGATATGGAATCGCCCCGCCCGATGGATCGTTTGTTGTGCGGCGATGTGGGTTACGGAAAAACCGAAGTGGCGTTGCGCGCCGCCTTCAAAGCGGTGATGGATGGCAAGCAGGTTGCGATGCTGGTTCCCACCACGGTTTTGGCGCAGCAACATTACGAAACGTTTTCCCAGCGACTGGCGGCATATCCGGTCAAAGTTGAAATGCTTTCGCGCTTCCGTTCGCCGCGCGAGCAGGATGAAATTTTGCTGGCGCTTGCGCTGGGCGAGATTGACATCATCATCGGCACGCATCGTTTGATTTCATCCGATGTTCAATTCAAAGAACTTGGTCTTGTCATCATCGATGAAGAGCAGCGCTTCGGTGTGACTCACAAAGAACATCTTAAAAAGCTTCGCACCGAAGTGGATGTGTTGACACTGACTGCCACTCCAATCCCGCGCACGTTGTACATGGCGTTGACCGGCGTGCGCGATATTTCCAATCTCAACACGCCGCCCGAAGAACGCTTGCCCATCGTCACGCATGTGGGACCATATTCGCCGAAGTTGGTGCGTCAAGCAATCTTAAGAGAACTCGAACGCGGCGGACAAATTTTCTTTGTGCACAATCGCGTCAACACGATTGATGCGATGAAGGCGCATCTCAATCAGCTCGTGCCCGAAGCGCAAGTGGATGTCGGTCACGGACAGATGCCGGAGCACGAACTCGCGGATGTGATGCATCGCTTCAACATGGGTGACATTGATATTTTGCTTTCGACGACGATCATTGAATCCGGACTTGATATTCCGAACGCGAACACATTGATTGTGGATCGCGCCGACACATTCGGCTTGGCTCAACTCTATCAACTGCGCGGCCGGGTCGGACGGGGAGCGGCGCGAGCATACGCGTATTTTTTCCGCCACCGAAAACTTTCCCCGACTCTCGAAGGTCAACAGCGACTCGAAGTCATTGCCGAAAACACGCAGCTCGGCGCGGGTTATTCGATTGCGATGCGCGATCTTGAAATCCGCGGCGCAGGCGAACTGCTTGGCAATCGTCAGCATGGACACATTCAAGCGGTCGGCTTTCATCTTTATACGCGTTTGCTCGCCGATGCGGTGAGAAGGATTCGTGTGATTGCTGGGGATAAGTTGAAAGTCGAAAGCAGTAAGTTGGCTCTCCCACTTTCTGCTTTCCAGTTGCCAATCTCCATGCCAGTCAATGTGGATTTACCTTTAGCGGTTGGCATTCCCGCCGATTACATCGCTGACCAGGATTTGCGTTTGCGTTTATATCGCCGCATCGCCGACTTGCGCGATGAGTCCGAGATCGAAGCGCTGACCAATGAATTTAGTGATCGCTTTGGCGAATTGCCGAAGATGGTTCAGAATTTGTTTTATCAAATGCGCGTGAAGCTGCGCGCCGAGAAAGCCGGACTGGCTTCGATTGGCATGGAAACCGGACAGATCGTTTTGCGTTATCCGTCCGCGGCAAATGGCAATGAAGAGAAACGCCTGCACGACCTTGCGCCCGATATTCGCGGCGGCAAAGGCGCATACTGGTGTATGTTTGCGAAAGATGATGATTGGATGGAGAGGTTGTTGGAAGTGCTGAAGCGATTGGAAGAAGATAGATGATTGAGTAAGTGTCTAAGGTGGCTGTGGCGTTGAGTTAGGAGTTGGATAGGGAGTAGGTGCATAATCTAAAAGCCTATTGCATTCCATCCAACCCTCAAATGGTTTTGTGAAGTCAGGTGTTGGCATTGGGGGTGCAAGCGTGGGAATGTTTATTCCTTGCATAAAGTTGTAAGTGCCTCGCACATAGCACCAATTTTGTTGTGTTGCTACAAGAGTCAATTCAGTAGCATCAGGTATCATTGCAGTCAGAGTAACGCTTGGGTCGTTTATTGGATTACCGGGTTTGTTAAAGAGTTCGGCGTATCGAAGGACTAGACCAGCAGGCATTCCCAGTGGTGGGATAAGTGCGCTTACCCAGTAATCATGACCTATGACCAGAGCGGCTGTTGGTGCTGGGGTAGGAAGTGATTGGGCAAGATGAAACAAGCCGAGGGAGGAAACAATAACACAAATAATAATGCCAAAGAGAATCACTCCACAAGTAATACCCAAGGGTATAAGCCACTTTTTCATCTCATCACCTAATACAATTATAACATGTTCAATACTTCAACTCAATTGTCTGTCGATAAAACTTCTCACTTCCTCCAACCCAAACTGCTATCCTTCCAGTTGGTTCAGCGTTTCCTTGAATAACTCGAAAAGAGATTTGAGTCTTTCGACATCCTTGATCACACCTCGTGTTTCAAGGCGCAGTTCATTCTTTCTGATTGCGATGGTTATAGATTTCTGCATCTGAATCATCTGGCGAATTTTCAGGTTCGAAAACAAAGCTCGTACTTTTGATTCATTGTTGGATCGAACGGTAAAGGCTCCGTCAAATTCCGCGTCGCCAATCTCGATATCTTGAGCGCCCAGAGCTTTATCCAATTTGGCAACCAGCCCCGTCCGAAAGATGGTGAACCAAAATCCATCCTTATCCTGAATGGAAGTTTTTATTCTCGTGTATGTCTCGCTCGAGTCTCCTGACGAAACCGAATAGGTATCAAGCACAATCATCCAATTCTTGAACTGCGCTTGAACTTTGCTCGAACGGAAGAGTCCGCCTTCGATGAACTCGGCTCCAATCTCGCTGGCGAATTGTCTCCATGCGGTATCCAATTGCTGGCGACGCATCTGCGATACAACAATCACAAGAATAACAAGGATGATTATTACGCCCACAGAAACTAAAATTGTGTTCATCTCTTTTTCCTTTCAATAGAAATCCAAAAAAATTTCCATACTCGCGCAGACGCGTCCAGAAGGCGGGGACGCATCTGCGGTAATCCGAATAGGTAACAAAATGTCTAATCGCAATCTAATAATGGTTCGCCCTGTTTCAACTCTTCGCTGAGCGGCGTGAAATGCAGCCCAGGTGTTTCATATGGAAAACGGGGCAGTTCTTCCTCCTTAACCAATTCGAGCATCCCGCGCTTGCCTGCCCGTTCTCCGCCCGAAAAGCGGATCACCTGCAGCACAACCGCTTCATGATTGAGTTCTGTGATTTTGCTGGCTTCTTTCTGCAGATCTTGGAATTTTTTGTTCAACTCTGGATGGGCAATAAAATCTGTTTGCCAACCTTTACCCACATGACTGTAATAATCCTGTGCCGAGAACCGGCGCATGGAAAATGAAACGATCAAGTCAGCCATCGGAAGCAAGCCATATTGCTGTACAGGTTGGCCGGGTTCGTTCACAGCGATGCAGATACTGGTTGCGCCTTCCCCGGAAAGGGTCTGGATGATGCCGGGGACAAAAATCTCCTGTTTGGCGCACAGAGGAAAACGTGCCGAAATCTGATCCAGGCTGTTGAACATCACCGTTAACCCACCGCCTCCTATTTTGAGATGGTGTACACTGATAAATACACGATGGAAGAATTCTTCCGGCGTAATGTACCCTGGGGGAAATATAGAACTTCGAGCCTGTTTTTCCTTTCCCATTCATCGAACGTTTCCTGGTCGCGCTTGAATTCCTGTTTTGCTATGTTTTGTAATGTCTTTTTGGTTGTGCCTTCATCCTCGCGTAGTGACACGATAAGGCAACTTTCGCTTTCGTGCTTCACCAAACGATTAAGAAGATGTAAGTATCCAAGATGGCTTTTATGTCCACCTCGCTCGCCAATAAAAGCTGTGCAGCGCCCTTTTGGAATTTGGAAAACCTGGTTCAATTTTTCTGGATATGTGTCATCGCGCAGAGGTTCTTCTGACTGAGTTTTGCGTTTGTAAATCGAGAGATACGAGTGAATGGATGGAAAAATAAAAATACCGCCTGTTGTCCGATACGGATGCGAACGTTTCATCATGGTGTTATATTCATGTACACCTTTTGTATCTGATCCTGCCGGCATGGGTAAAGGTTTTGGGTTGGCATAGATCTTCAATTGGTGTTTCCCCCACCGATGAGATTGATACCGGGCTTTTACCACTTCGATGGTACGTACATAATAGTCATGGATGTACTCGTGATCCAATTGAACCACAATATCGCTGAAGTATTCCCACAATTTGTGTTCTTGATTTTCTGTACCCGTATTCAGTACAAAGATGACCAGCCGGGTTGCTTTACAGGCTTTGACAAATGATTGGAAGAATTTCATTTGCCCTTCTGGATTCAGGATGTTCAGGCTGTCCACGACTAGAATATCCGGAATGTATCTTTTCGCTTTGTTCTCGGGCTTTCCACCCGATGCCTGGTCCACTGGATCGTAGTTAAATCTATACTTGAATCTTGACATGAAATCATCCGTGTTGGCTTTTAAAACCCATTTATCCAGAGAGGTCACGGCTGCTTCGATCATTGACGAAAGCATATTTTGTCTCTCGATCGTTTTGAGGAATCTTTCCCTCCCCCATACGGCTATGATGGATTTCAATCCCTTTGTTAATTTTGGATGAGCCTCATTGGGATCGAATGGGATAAAGTAGTCTCTGGCTTTTACCCAACCCAAATCGGCGGCGTTATCAATCATCCGGTCAGTCTCAGCGTCCGTAGAAATGTAGAGTGTAGAAAGGGCTTTATCATTCCCTTGTTCGTTGACTGCAAGGCGGTAGCATAATTCGGAGATCAGAGTTGTCTTGCCGCATCCGGGAGGGCCGGACACCAACATAGTAATCGGTCGCAGAATGGTGCTCTCGCCGCTTGGCAGCAAAATACCTCCTTCAAATAATTTATCAAACCATGAAAGCGTTTCCGCATTAGGGGTGTCGAAAGCGATTTTTGCTGGTTGAAACTCGGCAATTTTGGCGCTTGTATCACACCAATATGCTTGAGATATCCCACTTTTTATTTTAACAAGTTTGTCTATTTCCATAAGGCTTCCTCCTTATTGATAGAACTTAATCATTATACGGCGAAAGATCAAAACTTGTTGTATATAGTAGAGAATGTTTGTCAAATTCACTGATTATCAATATAACATTTCTCGATTCCTCCGAAGCCAAGTAGCTGGTTTGTCCTCGTCATCTTCAAGCGAGCACGCATTACACTAAACGATAGACGCGCGCTTCAAAGGGATGAAGAGTAAATTGGTGCATATCTTTCGTTGGATCAACTTTGTAGTTGCTGATCAACAACTTTGCATTTGAAAAACGGATCGAAGCTGGTAATTTAAATTCGGGCGTTTCGTTAGTGAAATTTAAAATGACAAGTAAACTTTCATTGTCCAGTGTCCGCGTGAAGGCGTAGATTTTCTCGTCGGCGTCGAGAAGAAGATCGTATGTCCCGTAAACGAAGATCGGATTCTCCCTATGAAGTTGGATCAATTTTTGGTAGTAATAAAAAATGGAGTTTGAGTCAGCTAACGCCTGCTTGACGTTGATTTCCTTATAGTTTGGATTGACCTGAATCCATGGTGAACCGGATGTGAATCCGGCGTTCCGGTCGTCATTCCATTGCATGGGCGTCCGGGCATTGTCGCGGCTCTTGGCATGGATGATTGCCAGCACAGTTCGCTCGTCCAGCCCTTTTTCTTCCACCAGCTCGTGGTAGGTGTTGCGCGTCTCGATATCGCGATAATCTTCGATGGACTCGAATGCCACGTTGGTCATTCCGATCTCTTCGCCCTGATAAATATACGGCGTGCCCTGCAGCGTCAGCGTGAATGTGGCCAGCATTTTTGCGGACTCGATTCGGTATTGTTTATCATTGCCAAAACGCGAGACGGCGCGCGGTTGGTCGTGATTCATTAAATAGATGCTGTTCCAGCCCTGGTTTTGCAGACCCTTTTGCCAGTTGGTCATGACCCGCTTCAAGTCCGGAAGATGCAGCGGCTTGACGCTTCGTCGCCCGGAGCCGTCGGCGGAATCGGAATCCAAATGCATGTGTTGGAACTGGAATACCATGCTCAATGCGCCCGTGTCTTCGTCCGTCAGATCAATTGCATTTTGCGGCGTGACGGACGGCGTTTCGCCAACGGTGAGAATGTCGTACTTCGATAAAACTTTTTGTTTCATCTCGGCGAGGAATTCCAACAAGCGCGGACCGTTGATAAAGTTTTGATCGCCGAACTGGTAGCGGTCCTTGGATGTGACCGGCGCATCCGGCAATCCCGGCACTTTGGAGATCATGTTGATCACATCCATTCGGAATCCGTCAATGCCTTTATTCAGCCAAAATTGCATCAGATCGTAGACTTCTGTGCGCACTTTTGGATTTTCCCAGTTAAGATCCGGTTGTTTCCTTGTGAATAGATGCAGATAATATTCGCTTGTTGCCTCATCATATTGCCATGCCGAACCTCCAAAGCGGGAAGCCCAGTTATTTGGCTCATGCCCGTCTTTGGCTGGACGCCAGATATAGTAATCGCGGTACGGATTATCTTTGGATTTGCGCGACTCAATGAACCACGGATGCTCATCTGACGTATGATTGACGACCAAGTCCATCACCAGTTTGATCCCGCGCTGATGCATTCCGTCTAGCAATTCTTCCCAATCTTTCAACGTGCCGAACTCATCCATGATGTCGCGGTAGTTGCTGATGTCGTAGCCATTGTCATCGTTGGGCGATTTGTAAACCGGGCAAAGCCAGACCACATTGACTCCCAACTCTTTGAGATAATCCAGTTTTTGGAGGATGCCGCGCAAATCTCCGATCCCGTCACCATTGCTATCGTAGAAACTGCGTGGGTAGATTTGATATACGACACTTTCTTTCCACCAGGCTTTACGCATTTCAATGCTCCTTAATATGTTGGA
>DATCTP010000423.1:0-6104 GCA_036567885.1 Anaerolineales bacterium
TAGCATAGAACAATATGCAAAACTTGCGCCAAAGATTGTTGACCTCGCGGCGGACTTCCGTCTGCGCGATGCGGTGGCTTATGAAAAATGGTACGGCGAGAAACATGCTAAACCTGAATGGTTGAGTAAATTTGTTTATGGTTTGCCGGAACTCCATCGCGTTGAACTCGCCGCGGCGAATTATGTCAGCGGCGTGGGATGCAATGCGACTGCCAGCAATCTGGCTTTGCTTCCACTCGTCAAAGCGGATTTGATTGACCGCGACGCGCCGATTATCATCGAAATAAAAGTTGGATCATCCGAAGGAGGCGCGGAAGGAAACCCCGCTTCACACCACCCGGAACGGGCGTCCGTGATACGAACCTTTTCTCCGTTTGGCCATCGTCACACCGCCGAGGTGATTCAAGAAATGGGCGTGAAGAATGTCTCGCTGACGATGACTTCCGTGGATTTGGTGCGCGGCGTGTTGGCGACTGCTCATGCAAAAGTCAAAACTGGTGTGACAACAAGAGATTTATGGAAAGCGTATCGCGCCGCGGCGAATGAAAATCCATTCATTCGAATCGTCAAAGAACAACGCGGAATCTATCGCGTTCCCGAGCCGAAGATTTTAGCTGGCTCGAATTATGCCGATCTTGGCTTTGACCTAGACGAAAGCAACGGTCATGTCGTTTCGATGTGCGCGATTGACAATCTCATGAAAGGCGCGGCGGGATCGGCGTTACAGTGCATGAATTTAATGATGGGCTGGGATGAAACGTTGGGTTTGGAGTTCGCGGGTTTGCATCCCATTTAACATGTCATCGGAGAACTTATGACTCAATCAATCATTGTTGTCAAACTCGGCGGCACTGAAGGCGTGGATTTTTCCGCCATATGTAAAGATGCCGCAGAATTATTGAAGCAGAACATCCAACTTGTTCTTGTACACGGCGGTTCATCAGAAGCGAATATACTGGGCGAAGCGTTGGGCGCATCGCCGAAGTTTATTACATCGCCATCGGGATATACCTCGCGTTACACGGATCGCAAGACATTAGAAATTTTTGCGATGGCGGTCAATGGAAAGATCAATACGTTGCTGGTTGAGCAATTGCAGATGCTCGGAATCAACGCGCTCGGTTTGAGCGGCTTGGATGGAAAACTCATACAAGCCACGCGCAAAGATTCCATTCAAAGTATCGAGAATGGAAAGCGAAAAATTATCCGCGACGATTTCACGGGCAAGATTGAATGTGTCAATGCAGAGTTGCTGCAAACTGTGCTGGCGGGTGGATATGTGCCGGTCATCGCGCCGATGGCGGTCAGCGAAAAAGGTGAAGCTTTGAATGTAGATGGAGATCGCGCCGCAGCGATGGTATCGTCTGCGCTGAAGGCAGATGCGCTGATCTTGCTCACGGCAGTTCCAGGATTGATGAAAAACTTTCCAGATGAATCAACAATCATTCGAAATTTAACGCAGAGTCAATTATCAGACGCGCTCGAAGCCGCACAAGGTCGGATGAAGAAAAAAGTCCTGGGCGCGGAAGAAGCGCTCAAGGGCGGCGTGAAGCGGGTCGTCATCGCCGACGGGCGAATCCAAAATCCAATCTCAAATGCTTTAGAAGGTAAAGGAACAATCATCCAATGAACACACAGGAAATTATTGACATCGAAACCAAACACACTTCGGGTACGTATGCCAAGCAACCGCTGGTGATTGTGCGCGGACAAGGCGCGTCGTTGTTCGATGCGGACGGCGTGGAGTATCTCGATTGCTCGTCGGGACACGGCGTTGCCAATCTCGGTCACGCACATCCGAAAGTGGCGGAGGCGATCTATAAGCAAGCCTCCACGCTGATTACTTTATTCGAGACATTTCCGAACGATAAGCGCGCTGAGTTGATGCAGAAGATCACTTCGCTGGTGGATGGATTGGATCGCGTCTTCCTTTGCAACTCGGGGACGGAAGCCGTGGAAGCCGCGTTGAAGTTTTCCCGCATCTCCACCGGACGAAAGAATGTGGTCGCCGCCATGCGGGCTTTTCATGGCCGGACGTTTGGTTCACTCTCCGCGACGTTCAACAAAAAATATCGCGATGGATTCGAGCCGCTCGTACCGGGATTCAGCCATGCGGCCTATAACAATATCGAAGCGTTGGACAAAGCCGTAACGAACGAAACTGCGGCGGTGATTTTGGAAGTTGTTCAAGGCGAAGGCGGCGTGTATCCGGCGAGTGCAGAATACATTCAAGCCGCGCGGCGGATTTGCGATGAGCGCGGCGCGCTCTTGATCGTGGATGAAATCCAAACTGGCTTTGGACGGACAGGGAAAATGTTTGCAGTCCAGCATTTTGGCGTGACGCCTGATTTGCTGACGTGCGCCAAGTCACTCGCAGGTGGCCTTCCAATGGGCGCGGTGTTGATCGGACATAATGTAAAGAATCTGACTCCCGGCGTTCACGGCTCGACGTTTGGCGGTAATCCGCTGGCGTGCGCGGCGGCGGTTGCGGCATTGACCGCGATTGAAGAAGAAGATTTAGCGGGTCAAGCCGCGGCGAAGGGCAAATACTTGATGGATAAGTTGAAGAAGATTGAATCTCCAAACATTCGCGAAGTGCGCGGGATGGGTCTAATGGTTGGGATCGAGATGAAACAAAAAGTCGTGCCATATATTCGGGAGTTGCAGGAGTTGCATATCATTGCCTTGAATGCGGGTATGACCGTAGTTCGTTTATTGCCGCCACTAGTGATTACCTATGAACAGATTGATCATCTGGTGGATGTGCTGACGGAAGTTTTAGCTAAGAATCTGACAAGCGAAGAAAATTAGTAAATGGCAGATGAAGATTTTTCAACGCTGATTGGCTTGGTGTCACAATATAGTCCATCAGGACAGGAGCGCGGCGCGGTGGAGTGGTTGGTGGCGCGCATGAAGTCGCTTGGATATGCCAACGCGTTTATGGATGGCGCGGGCAATGCAGTTGGGATCATGGGAAATGGCTCAAAGCAAATTGTGTTGTTAGGTCATATTGATACCGTGCCCGGAGAAATAAACGTCCGCGCCGAAAATGGAATTTTGTATGGCCGCGGTTCGGTGGATGCAAAAGGACCGCTAGCATGTTTTGCGGACGCGGTGGCTCAAGTCGGTGCGGTGGATGGATGGCAGTTTGTTGTCATCGGCGCGGTGGAAGAAGAGCGCAATTCGGAGGGCGCACGCTTTGCCGTCAATCAATATAAACCGGACTTTGCGATCATCGGCGAACCGAATCGCTGGGATCGAATCGCATTGGGATACAAAGGCAGCGCGTGGGCGAATGTGATTGTCAAGCGCGGACAAGTGCATACAGCCAGCGGTGAAGAAACCGCGGCTGAGTCGGCGGTGGAAGCCTGGCTGAAGATCAAAGCATATGCGGATTCATTCAACGTTGACAAGCCAAAAGCGTTTGATAAATTATTGCTTACATTACGCGGCATGGATTCTGAATCCAATGATTTTGAGCAATGGGCGCGGCTGAGAGTCGGCGTGAGATTGCCGGTGGATGTTTCTCCAAACGATTGGTATAAAAAGCTAAACGAAATTTCAGATGGAGCAATTGTTGAGCCAACGGGATTCGCTGTCCCGGCGTGGGAGTGCGAGAAAAACACTCAGCTGGTACGCGCATTCTTAAGCGGAATCCGTTCGCAGGGCGGAGAGCCGCGCTTTGTCTATAAAACGGGAACTGCTGATTTAAATATCGTCGCGCCCATTTGGAAATGTCCCGCGCTGGTTTACGGTCCCGGTGATTCGGGTTTGGACCACACACCGAATGAATGCATCGAGCTGGATGAATATCGAAATGCGGTGAAAGCCTTGAAATCCGCTATTTCTATCTGCGTGATTAAAATGTAATCTCAATCTGCCAAGCGCGTTGCGCTGACCGCCGAAATAAATACATCCTCCAGCGTCGGTTCGATCCATTCCAGCGAAGTAATGGGGATATCCGCCGCCTTCAATGCGTGTCGAATGGCATCCCGATAATTTTCTGAATTCGGAATCACGGCATGGATTTGCGCGCCGTACAGCGCGACTTCATCCAACGGCATGACGCCGTTTTGCTGAGCGGATTTAAGAACCGACATCACGCGATCCGGTGCCGGAGAACCGATCTCCAAAACGCGGCCGCGCATTTGAGTTTGTTTCAGGCGTGCCGGTGAATCCATCGCAACCAATTTCCCCGCGCTGATAAATCCCACGCGCTGACACAATTCCGCTTCATCCATGTAATGAGTCGTCACCAAAATGGTCACACCTTGCTTCGCCATATCGTAGATCAATTCCCAAAATTCGCGGCGGCTGATCGGATCGACTCCGGCGGTCGGCTCATCCAAAAAAACAACGCGTGGACGATGAACGATGGCACAACCCAGCGCGAGACGCTGCTTCCATCCGCCAGACAGACTGCTGGTTATGATATTGGCGCGGCCAGATAATCCCGCCATTTTTAAAAGTTCTTCCTGGCGCTGGTCAAGCTCGGATGGCGAAAGTCCGTAAACGCGTCCGTAAAAACGGATATTCTCGCGCGCAGTCAACTCGTTATACAGCGTGAACTGCTGCGACATATATCCCACCTGCGCTTGCATGGTTTTTGTTTCCTTGGCGGGATCATAACCCAGCACCGACATTTTTCCCGATGTGGGTTTGATCAATCCCAGCAACATGCGAATGGTGGTGGTTTTGCCGGCGCCATTCGGTCCAAGCCATCCAAAAATTTCTCCCTCGTTCACAGAAAAGTTGACATGGTCCACGGCCACGAACTCGCCAAAATGTTTGGTGAGTTGCTCGACCACAATCGCAGGCTTCTTCACATCGTTCATTTTTGCTCCGAGCGCAGCGAGTGCTGGCGGATGAGACTGATGAAGGCTTCTTCCATGCGGACTTCGATCGTGCGGATTTCGTCATGCTGGATTCCGTGCGAAGACAGCGCCGCTTCGATCTCTGACTTTCGGCGGTCTCCGTTATCGACAAAGATATGCAGCTTATCTCCATATGTTTGCAATTCCTTGACGTAATCCAATGATGCCATCATATTTCGCGCCGCGACAAAATCGGATGGCGTGACTTCCAACAATTCACCGCTGACCATTTTCTTGATATTGGCGGGCGTATCGTCCGCGATCAATTTCCCGGCATACATCAAGCCGACGCGCGTACAGCGTTCGGCTTCGTCCATGTATGGCGTGCAGACAAAAACCGTCAAGCCCTTTTCGACGCGCAGGTGCCCGAGCAAATTCCAAAATTCGCGGCGGCTGACGGGATCGACGCCCAGCGTCGGTTCGTCGAGAAGAACCACTTGCGGCTCATGGACGAGACTGCAAGCCAGCGCCAGCTTTTTCTTCATGCCGCCGGAGAGTTGTCCGGCGAGACGCTCGGTAAAATTTGTCAGCCCGGCAAAAGCCAGCAGTTCGGGAATCCGCTTTTTCTGTTGGTCTGATGCGATACCTTGAATCTTTGCGAAGAAGAGCATGTTCTCCATGACGGTCAGATCCGCGGGCAGAACAAATTGCTGGGCGATATATCCGATGCGTTCGCGAATCTCATAAGTGTCGCGCATCGAATCCAGACCGAAGATGGAACTCTCACCGTGTGTGCGAGTCAGCAGCCCAAGCACAACACGAATGGTAGTGGTTTTGCCCGCGCCGTCGGGACCGATCAATCCATAGGTTTCACCCGCCTTCACCTGTAGGGACAGATTATCAATTGCTGTGAGCCAGCCTTTGGATGTTTTGAATTGCTTGACTAGGTCTTTGGCAAAAATGGCAAAGTCACTCATCGAGGCTTAGTCCAATCGCTTCTTGAAATTCAATGCGGCAACAACCATGACGATCAGACTATAGGTCGCCAGCGCGACTGCGTCCGACCAGACAAAAGTTATGCCGACACCCTTCATGATGATGCCGCGTGAAATGCGGATGAAATAAGTCAGCGGCAACATGCTTCCGATCAATTGTGGAATCAATGGCATGGTGTTGCGCGGATAAACAACGCCGGTCAGCAACATGCTGAACAGCATCAAAACAGTGCTGGCTTGTTGAGCCTGCCGCTGGTTTCTGGCAACAGTGGAAATCAAAAATCCCAAACCCAGA
>DATCTP010000424.1:0-10198 GCA_036567885.1 Anaerolineales bacterium
GATTTTCGTATCGTCATACGTATTTCAATCTTCCGGGTTGCAGGAAAGTTTATTTGAGTATGATTTTTTCTGCCCTATCATACATTTTCCCGGTCGTGTATATCCCTGTCAGTGGGGGAGTCTTGTGCCTAGCCAAGCGGATAGTAGGGAATGACATCCTATTGCAATAGAATGAATTTATCGCGGTGGATGGGATAACCGAATGGCGCTGGTTAAAACAGATTGGAGTCTTTGTGGTTAAGCCATAGAAATTTTGTCAAATCTCCGCTATGAAACCCCAAAGGTTAACGCCCGTACATCCATTCAGCGCAAAAAATGCCGCGATGGCGGCGATTGAATAATCTCAAGGAAGATATTATGGATAATAAGACTCGATCAAGCGAAAAGTTGGCAATTGCCATCACTAAATTAGCCAGCAAGCAGACGTATTACACGATTCGCTTTTTTGCAGATCGGGACCGCGTTGCCGATGCCTATCGGGCGTATGGCTATTTTCGGTGGGTGGATGATGTGATCGATGATGTTGCCGCTTCGAGCGCGGAAAGAATCGCTTTTGTCCATCGCCAAAAATCTTTATTGGAAGCTGGCTACCGCAGCGAACGGATCCCAGATCTTTGTCCAGAAGAATGGATGTTGGTTGATCTAATCCACAGCGACCACGAAAAGAACAGCGGTTTGCGAATGTATCTGCGCCAGATGATGGATGTGATGATCTTTGATGCCGAAAGAGGTAGCCGTCTTATTTCGCAATCAGAGTTATCCGAATATACGCGGAAATTGGCGACCGCGGTCACGGAGGCGATGTACTATTTTATTGGACATGACGATCCGTCGCCGCGCGGCGAGGCGCGTTATATGGCAGTGACCGCCGCTCACGTTACGCATATGTTGAGGGATGCGCTTGAGGATGTTGAAAATGGTTACATCAACATTCCACGTGAAGTTCTTGCGTCGCGCGGAATTTCTCCGCGCGAGGTCACCAGCAGCGCGTATCGCCAATGGGTCTGCGAACGAGTTCAATTCGCGCGAAAATATTTCGAAGCCGCGCGCGGTTGTACTGCGCAAGTTAGGAATCTGCGCTGTCGGCTGGCAGGCTTTGCATACACGGCACGCTTTGAATGGATGCTGGGTGCGATTGAACGGGATTGCTACTGCCTGCGCCGCGAATATCCCGAACGAAAAAGTTGGCGGGCGGGCTTATGGATGGCTTGGTCAACTCTTACATCTGTGTTTGCTTTCTCGCGGTTGCAAAATGGAGAGAATCGTCTTGCGCCGCAACCGGTTCGGATTGGGAAACGATGAAAACAAAATCCGTGGTTGTGATTGGTTCAGGCGTCGGAGGATTAACTGCCGCAACACATTTGGCGAAGCACGGTTTGCGCGTCACGGTGATCGAAAAGAATTCCCATCCGGGCGGGCGCTGTGACCGCATCAGCCGCGACGGTCATTGCTTTGATACGGGTCCGACGTTGATGGTTATGCCTTTGCTGTACGAGTCGGAGTTCGCGGCATTGGGTGAGTCGATGCGCGATGTTCTGGACATACAACGCGTCGACCCAACGTATCATCTGGTCTTCGATGACGGAAGCCAACTGGCGCTGACATCGGATATGAAGTTTTTGCAGGAACAACTTGAAAGGTTTGAGCATGGAAGTTTTCAAGGTCTTCTTCGCTACATGAATGAAGGGTATCGCCATTACCATCTCGGTATTGAAAAACTGGTCAAGCCTGATTTTCGCAAGGCTTCAGATTTTTTTACTCTCGATAACCTTCCGCTTCTTTATCAGCTCAAGCCGCTTATAAATCACTACGGCAACATGTCGGCGTATTTCGATGACCCGCGGCTCAAAGCCGCGTTCACGTTTCAAGATGTATACATGGGATTGAGTCCGTTTGAAGCGCCCGCTACTTTTTCGATGATGCCCTATACCGAACTCGCACACGGCGTTTGGTATCCCAAAGGTGGTATGTACAGCATCGTTGAAGCGCTTACAAAACTTGCTCGCGAGGCAGGCGCGGAGTTTATCTTCGATACGTCAGTGGAACGAATTGATATTAAGGACGCGTCCGCTCGCGGCGTGGTGGTGAACGGTCAACTCTTCGAGGCGGATGCGGTCCTCGCCAACGCTGATCTTCCTTATGTTTATCAAAACCTACTTCCGCAGGATGGTCGAGCCGATCAGGTCTCGCATAAACGATTTTCTTGTTCGGTCATTAGCTTCTTTTGGGGATTGGATAAAAAATACGAAATGCTCGGACCTCATACGCTTTTCCTCGCCAGCGACTACCGCGAAAATTTTGACCGCATCATTCGCGACCTGAGCCTGCCAGCCAATCCCAGTCTTTATATCCACGCCCCAGCCCGGCTTGATTCAGCGATGGCTCCCGATGGAGAGGATACATTGACAGCTATTGTCCCGGTTGGACACATGGGCGAGAACGGCGAACAGGATTGGGCATCGCTACGAGACGAAGCGCGTGAACATATCTTTTGCCGATTAGCATCTTTGGGAATTAACGATCTCGAAGCGCATATCAAATTTGAAATCAACTTCACGCCGCCTTCGTGGCGCAAACGCTACAACTTGATGAAAGGTTCCACGCACGGTCTCTGTCACAACCTGATGCAGTTGGGATATTTCCGTCCCGACCTTCAACATCCGCGTTACCGCAACTTGTACTTCACGGGTGCAAGCACACGTCCCGGAACCGGCATGCCCACCGCCATGGTTTCCGGTCGGCTCGCCGCGCAGAGAATCATAGACCAGTTGAATTCCTAATGACAAGTTTTTATAAGTCTCATCGCCTACGCTGAGTTCACGTTAAATTAATTAGCTGAATCAACCATTGGCAAAAACACGGTTCGATAGAGAGCATCATGTTCATCTTTGTTGCAGAATTGCGCAATAACAATGGACCAGCTGCCGTCGTCTGTCATGGCAACATCAACAGGGCGACCGTAAGAGGAAGATGTGTAAAGCTTCCATTTGAATCCGTTGGATTGGCGTTGACCCGCAGGGATCAGTGGGCTATCAAGGCCTTGATAGCCATAAGCCTTTAGTGAGAACAAGTTCTCAATATTGCTGGTGCTTGTGGGAACCTTTAAGAGTCCTACCGCGGTGGTATCGAACGGTGAATTATTCCGTTCGTAGAACCCTTCGGAATCCATATGCCAATCTTTGGGAACATTGATATTAATTCCATGAGAGTTTACGGTTTTTAGTAGTAGCACAGGATTTCCGGTGTAAGGAGTAACAAAGACTGGATTCTTCAATTTGTTCATGCAAGAGCGATCCGGTTCTGCGGATGGATGATCGAGAAACTGCAATACAATATTCATCGCACAGCCGGAGGAGTCAGCAGCAGTAGGTGTGTGTCCAAGATTTGGAAATTCAAAATAATAACTGTGACTGAGTTGTGCTGCGACTTGTTTAGCATACACCGGCGGTGTGGTCGGGTCGTAGGAACCAGTAATGATCAGGGAAGGAATGTCACTGACGGTCGGATTATTTTCGCCGTATGCCGGAGGCGTTGCTCCCCATGATTCGCAGGTTTTGAATACCTCTGCAATATCTCCATAAAAAGGAAGCCACGCGTAATCTCTGATAATCTGAAGGTTGGCTTCGGTTTGAGCCTGCTGGAGCGTAGTCGAGAGGACTTGTTCGTGGCACGTCATGTTGATGAACAAACCGGGGCTGATGCCATCGAACGTAAAAGGCAATGATGACTGTTCCATCACCAATGTTGAAAAGTCGCCATTTTTGAATCGGGAAATGGATTGAGGCGCGATGCTGACGTAAGAGGCGTATTTGATGAGCCCGAGGATTACGTTCATTACCGTTTCGCCGGTTACGGTTTGTGTGATCGTCCCACTTGGGTAATCGGAACTCGTTACAGTAACCGGATTCGCATCAAGCTGTTTTACCATATCCCAAAATGTAGATTCCAGGTTTGGATAGGCGGCATTGCATTGCGGATCGGTTGCGCAATTAATGAACAATGTCTTTAATCCTGATTCAATCGAATTGGAATAGTTCCCGAAAAGACTCGTGTTTACCGGGACCACCGAATCCAATATTGCCGTGTTGACGATCCCGGGATAATCCCGCATGACCACCTGTGCCAGCCGCGTCCCATACGATGCGCCATAGAGATCGGCTTTTGGATATTTCAGCACGCGTAGAAGATCTCGAACGTCTGCTGCACTTTCCAGAGTTGTATACGCTTTTAGATTTACACCTTGTGCTTGCATTAATCCGTTGCAATCCAAAAACGCATTGGAATATACCAAGTTGCGCGTCGAATCCGGTATCAGTCCGTGGATGTCCTGCGAATAGAGCTTTGTCAGCGCGTCGCAATTGAGGGCGGGGATGGATAATCCTGTGCCGCGTTGATCAAATACAATGAAGTCGCGTTCTGAAAGAAACGGAGCCACGAGAATTTTGTAATCGGCGACGCTTAACTTAACCGCTTCGGCTCCCGGACCTCCTTGCAGGAAAACCACCGGCTCGGCGGGGCTTTGACTTCGGCTGTGATAAATGGCTACCGCCAACTTGATGGTGTGAGACGGATCGCCTGTGCGATCCTCGGGCACGATCAAATATCCGCAATTTACATTTGTAGTTGGAGCAGTGAATGAACATGTTGTGCTTTCAAATACTGGTGTATAAGCGACGGTTGGTATCGGGCTTGGAATCGGCGTGGGCGGAATGAGGGTTGGACTGGAAGTAGCGATTAGCGCCGTAGGAGCTAGAGTATTCGATTGAGCGGAAAGCGGGAGCGGATTTGTCGCAATGTTTGGACCCATCGCCAAATGAGAAATCCCATATCCCATACCCAAACCACATATAACCAAGATGGGTACAGATATAATGGCGGCGATCAGAATTGCATTGGACTTCTTCTTTTTTCTGGCAGTTTGATTTTGCTGACCAGCCTTCGATGATGTGTGGGGAACTTGTGTAGATAGAAATTCTTGCTTAGTTGGATGAACATTCTCGCTGGGAGTTGCGATGGTTGCTGGGGTATCAGGTTTTGTTAGATTTGCAGTGCTAATGGTTCCAGTAGAAGGTTGATTTGCCCGCGTGGGCGCGTGTCGCGAATCTGTTTTCGATAACCGTGCCAATTGTTCTCTTGCGTTCAGATTATTTGGATTGAGCGCCAATACCTGACGGAAACAATATTCACGTTGTTCAGGCGCAGAAATACAATATCCCAACCAGAGCCATCCCTGTTCGGATGATGGATCTATTTGAACCACTTTCGCAAACAATGCTGTCGCTTGTGACAAATCGCCTGATTTAGCCGCAGCGATTCCCGCTTTTAGGATTTCCTCTTTTGACAAAACGCCCTCTGTTTACTCGAAGTAGAATAGCAACACAATTACAAGTCCCAAAGTTATTGTATGTTGATAAATGGGGAATGTCAAGAAAATTGGTTATTTATATAAACAGAGAAGTTGTAATTAGAACATAAACTCCTTACAGCCAATATTTCATTCGATGCTGTAAGGAGTCCAGTTCAGCAAAATCCCGATATTACATTTCAGGTAAACAAGCTATCTGCGGTGCGTGAAAGCGAATCCACGCCGCGGACTTCATTCTCGTAGAGCGGGACGATGGAACGCACCATGCCTTCAAACTTTTGCCAGACATCATCCATGTAACGCATTTGCATATCGACGCGGTTGCGGACGAAGTCCGGCGATTTGTCGTTAACCTGACTCTTGTCAATCAGCATGTTGACGATCACGCCGCCGACCGGGATTCCGAAATCGTGGAACCAGCCGATGAAGCGCGTGATCACCGCAATAGGCAATGCCTCAGCCAGTGTCACGAAGAAGAACGCCGTCAGCGCCGGATCGGTCAGCAGTGTCTGCGCCTTGCCCATCCGATCGCGGAACGAGACGAGATAATCCATCAGCGGATCGGCTTCTTTTTTCTTTGTGAACGAAAGCAGTTCGCGCAACGAGCGCGCTTCTTCGCGGCTCTTCAACATTTTGTTGACCCACAACGAATAGACTTTCGACATGCCGAGCAAACGGCGGGCGTTGGCAGTCGGTGCGGTGTCGAAAACGTAAACATCATATTCGTTGCCGAGCATCAGGTCCACCATGTTCTCGAACATGGCTGATTCTTCAAAGGCCGGATTCATCGTGGCGGATTCGACAAACTCATCCGCCTTCGTGGAAATATCTGCAAATTTCAGGAACCATTGAATCTTGTCGCGAATATCCTGCTTGGATCGCTCAATGGTGTCTTTCGTGTCGATTTCATAAGCCCATAAATTCGGAACGCCTTCGACCGCGGTCGGCTTGCCGAAAACATTTTGATCGAGCAACCCGCTCAGGCTGTGAACCGGATTCGTGGAGGCAAGCATCACGCGCCGTCCTTGCTTCGCCAGCCAGATCGCAGTCGCGCCCGCCATGACGGTCTTTCCGACTCCGCCTTTGCCGCCGAAGAAAATGTAGCGCAATCGCTGGCGATCCATCACAAATGCTCTCATAGAGGTTTCAATATTTTTTGTCATTGTGATCCTCCTATTCACCGAACATGATTTCGGAGAGTTTCTGGATCATTTCCAGACCCGTCACATCGCGTTCCAGTTCCGGCACGTGCGCCGCGACTTGACTGCCAAACATCGTGTTGATTTGTTCGAGATATTTGTCCTGCATTTGAATACGGTTTTTTAAATAGGATGGAATGTTCTGTTGAAGCAGTTCGCGGGGGATGACTCGATTCACCACGTAGCCCATGATCGGCACATCGAACTTGGCGAATAGTTCTGCCGCCTTGCTGGTGTCAATCAGGATCATTTCTTCGGGAATGACAACGAAGAAGAAACCGGTCTTCTCTTTGTCGGTGAGAATTTGAGACGAGGCGTTGATCCGTCCGCGGATATATTGAAGCTCCTTGAGAATTTGATCTTCCTCGGTTTCCTTCTCGCGCTTGAGCCGCGAGACCATTTCCTCGTATTCGCGCATTTCCTCGCGCAGCTTCGTGATCTTGTTGATCCATTCATCGTAAACTTTTGCCATGCTCAAATAATAAAGTGCATGACCCAAAGGCACGAGATCATAGATGTAGTAATCGTAGTTTCCCTCCACGACAATATCCACCACCGCGTCGAAGATGGCGCTTTCCTCCATCGCTGGTTCCGCTGAAGCCGCCTGGATATATTGTTCGACTTCCTCTGGCACTTCATCGAAGCCGTACATATCCAGAATCTTTTTTCGGATTTCATTCTGATACGCTTTGATGTGCTGGTCCGCATCAATTTCCTGCGCCCACAAGTTGTCCATGATCTTGACCGGACCTTTGCCGAAGATATCTTTCTGAAAAATATCCGAAAGGCTGGCTTGCGGATCAACCGAAAAGACCAGCACCCGCTTGCCATGTTTTGCCAGCCAGTAGGCCGTCGCGGCCGAGAACGTGGTTTTACCCAACCCGCCTTTCCCTCCGAACATGATGTAACGCCGTTCGGGATGTTCCTCGAAAATTTGTTTAAGCGACATTGTTATCTCCTAGAACATCGCATCCGAAACGTCTTTCTCGCGCAACAGACGCCGCTTCCAGGTTGCGATCTGCGGCACCACGTACGGAAGCAGGCGCAAGCTGTAATACGGCGGCAGGATCGGGATGCCGATCATATCGCCCATCGTGATCAAAATGAAAAGATGCTCCATGCTGGCGCGTGTCCGCAGGGCATAGCGGCTCATGTCGTGCGAAGCCATGCCGTACAGAACCTCCTGCATATTCTTGAAAAAACCTTTCTTCTCGGGCTTTTCTTCACTCATGATTGAATTCCTTTCTCGTCGAGGTATGGGGTGCGAAGTCTCAGATTTCGCTCGCGATGAACAGACTCATCGGTTCCGTTTCATATTCCATCAAGATGATAATCGTGCTCATCGGTGAACTCACGCTGACGGAGCACGCGGCGTTTCCAGGTGGAAATCTGCGGGACCAAATAGGGCAACAATCGCAGGCTGTAATATGGAGGCAAAACAGGAACACCGATCATGTCGCCAACCGTTGCCAGCATGAACAAGCTTTCGAGGCTGGCGCGCATCTCCATTGCGTGTTCGGCAAACTCCATCCCAAACATTCCATATAAAAACTCTCGGATGGTTTGCAGAAAATTGGTGCGCTGGCTTGTTTGAATCGAATCATTTTTCATATTATACTGGCGCCAATATTCCGGCTGATGACTCGAGGTATGTGATGAACCCACAATATTTTTTAGTGCTGGCGGTCATGATTGTCATGGGTTGGTTTGCCTTCGGCATTATCTATAATTTGCGCCGCGGCGACGCCGTGCTGAAATGGATGCAATCCGGTTTGACGCGCATCGGTGAAAAAACAACCTTTCGCTGGTTGGGCACTTCTGTGGCGGAACTCGTCATTGCACGCGCCAAGCCGCCTTTTCGCCGCCTCGATACTTTACTGGTTATGAAGCCGCGCGACGTTTTTTGGATGACGATCATTGCGGCAATACAGAAACGCGACGATGTGTTGATCTTCCGTGCCCAACTTAGGGCTTTTCCTCTAATTACTTGACATATTTCTAGAATGGATGCATGCTGTCATCATGATATCAGCCCAGGATAAGTATCAGCACATGGACAGGCTCTTAAACGAAAAACAATGGAGACAATATTTGGCTCTGGAAGCGCAAGAGCTAGGGAATGTTGCCTGGGTGGCCCGTACTGCACATGTTTCTGTGAATACCATTAAGCGCGGACTGGCGGAACTGGAGGCGGGTGATCTCTACACTCCCGGGAGTCGCATGCGGGCCCAAGGGGCGGGTCCCAAACGAATGATGGATACGGATGGTACTCTCCAAAAGGACTTGGAAGTATTACTGGAGCCAAAAGGGGATCCGATGAGCCCAGTGCAATGGACCTGTAAGTCCCTCTCGCAACTGGTGGCCGCACTCAGCGAATGCGGACATCACATGAAGAAATCTGCGCTGTACGCCTACCTGCGTTCAGAAGGATTCTCCCTCAAAGCCAATAAGAAGGATATCGAAGGGGTCTCACATCCGGATCGAGATCTCCAATTTCAACATATCCATCAAAGCTGTCAAGGATTTGAGCAGCAAGGCAATCCGATGATCTCCGTGGACTGCAAGAAGAAGGAACTCATCGGCAACTTCAAGAATAATGGGAGAGAATGGCAAGCGAAAGGACAAAACATCGCTGTAAATGTATATGACTTCAAAAACCTCTCCGATGGCAAAGCTGTCCCCTATGGTGTCTACGATGTCATCCAAAACGCGGGCTTTGTGAACGTTGGAATGGATCATGATACCGCCTCTTTTGCCGTGGAGAGTATTCGAAGATGGTGGCAGACCCTGGGCATCCAGCTCTATCCAACCCAACAGGAACTCCTGATCCTCTCGGATGGCGGTGGATCCAATGGAGTGAAAAACAGGTTGTGGAAAAAGGAGTTGCAAACTCTAGCCAATGAAACTGGATTGGCTATCACCGTCAATCACCTTCCACCCGCAACCAGCAAATGGAACAAGATCGAACATCGACTTTTCTCTTTTATCTCGATGAACTGGCGGGCAAAACCATTAACCAGCCTCGAGACCATCATTGAACTTTTGAACCATACCACCACCCAGGAAGGACTCACCGTCCAGGCTGTGCTGGATCAGCATCGCTATCCTACGAAGGTAAGAGTATCGGATCAAGAGATGAACTCCATCAACCTCATTCGGGATGCTTTTCATGGTGAGTGGAACTACACCATCAAACCACAGAAACACCCTGAAGAGTCAGATAATTGATGGAAGGAACCTTAGTTCGGCTCCATTTCTGGACCTCGAGCTGGCGGATCCAAAAACCTGGAGCGGACGTTCATCCCTGCAAACAGCCCGCCAACGCGGCTGGGACAGCAAACCTTATCACGATTTGCAGTTGATGGCGCCGAAAGGTCTGCTTGACCTCGCGGCTTCAACCATCGATAAGTTGAACGAGCCGATGCAAAAGTTGTCGCCGCGTTATATGCGGCTCAGTCTGAGGAGGGATATGCCGAATCTCGAAATTCACATTCCCTTCCCGGATATCAAAAAGACTGATTCAACAAGCCACTTCGAAGCGTTGCGCAATTTGGCGCGTGCCATCACCGAACACAACAGCTGATTTGCTTTCTATCAACAGCCTGCAATAGGAGACGCGAAAACCCGCGTCTCC
>DATCTP010000425.1:0-5845 GCA_036567885.1 Anaerolineales bacterium
CGTGGGCATAAAATTCAACTGGTCGCTGCAAGCGACCAGTTGGCAATTTACTTCTTGATAAGTCGCAGAAACCAAAGCGTGAGGAAATACGCTGCCAGCCATGTGAATAGATTCAGTACAATAAAAAAGCCAATGATTTGCCAATTGCCTGAATTGAAGATCGGCGAGGGCGGCGGATGCATTACGTATTCCGCTCTGGAAAATGTGAAAAGCAGTACGGCGATATACACGAGATTCGCCGCGGAGGTCAACCAATTGGTGTTGATCAACCACAAGCCAAGTTGCAGCAACAAACCAACGATGGCAAAAGTCAGAGCGAGGCGGAAGCGTGGTTCGGCGAGAAAAAGGCCGTTCCAATTGGCTTCCATTGCCCAGACGGAAAGCGGCAAATACGTGATCCAGAAAAAGATTCCGGCGCGTCCCAATGCGGTAGACCAGTTATGGAAAAGATCACGCCGAGCAATCAACGCAATCAAACCGGCCACTCCCGCCAGTCCAAGAACCAACTCGGCAGTCAGCACCCAGGCGCCATGCAAATATACGATGCGGACATTGGAGCCAAGCGTCTGGTCGGTGGGACCAAAGAGAGAAATCACGGCGATCAGGATGATCGTGATCAAGAAAAACCAAAGCGGATGAATGCGTTTCGACATGGGCGGAATTGTATCAGAGGACCAGGAAAATCGAAAAAGTAACGAATATCACGCCTTCAGAAAAGGCGCATCAAACATTCATCAAAAATTCATCCACACAAACTATAATGCAGGATATAAGAAAGCAAGGAGTTGTTAAATGAAAAAAGTTTGGAAATGGATTCTTGGAATCGTGATTGTTTTGGTTGTCGTAGGGCTTGTGGTTGGCGCGGTATTTGCCTTTCAACGTGGCTTCTTAAGTATGAGACGCGCACCATTCGCTTACAGGCAATATCAGCAAACCGCTCCGAATAACCCAAGCAATCCGCAAAATAATCAAAGTAATCCCACCACCCCCAACAGACCCATGCCGGGCCGTGGCAATGGTTGGGGACGCGGATACGGATATGGTCCGGGATACGGCCCAATGATGATGGGACGTGGTCCGATGATGTTCGATCGCGGCTATAGCCCCTTCGGAATGGTCACGCCATTTGGTCCGTTTGGAATGATGGGCTTTATGTTCTTCGGATTCTTCCGACTGCTCATCCCACTTGCGGTACTTGCATTCGTGGCATATCTCTTTTACCAGATGGGAAAGCGCGCCGGCCTTTCTTCTGCAACGCCAGTGGCGCAACCTGCGACGAACGCGCCTGCAACTGATTCGGCTGCGAAAAACAGCTGAGCACAATACGAATCAAAAAGCCGGTCACATGACCGGCTTTTTTGTTCACTCTTTAACGGGATCCGGTTCAAGGGTAAAGAAAAATGTCGAACCGCGGCCCGCTTCACTCTCGACCCAGATGCGGCCCCCGTGAACCTCGACAATTCTCTTGACGATGGCAAGTCCAACGCCGGTCCCTTCCGAATTCATATCCAATTTATTGAACAAGCCAAAGACGCGTTCATGGTGATCCGAGGCAATCCCGATGCCGTTATCTTTAACGAAGAAAATCGGTTTGCCATTCTCTTCGCCTTTCTGACCAATTTCGATCATTGGATGCGGCTGATCGCCCATGAATTTCGCGGCATTATCCAATAGGTTTTGAAGGACCTCGATCAATCTCGGCTTATCGCCGAATACCGCAGGCAAGTTCGGTTGAACATGGACTTCGACGCTGTTTTGGGATATTCGCCCTTGCACTATTTCGAGAGCTTCGGAGATAAGTTCTTCAAATGGAACATAGGTTGACTCGTTGACGAGACGCCCAATTCGGGAAAGTTCCAAGAGATCGCGTAAAAGCCTTTGCATTTTCTCGGTGGCATCGGTCACGCGTTGAATATCCGATCTCAACCGCTCGATGTTTCCTTCCTGGCTATCCTTTTCGATAAAGCCCAGAAATCCGCGAATGGTAATCAGCGGCGCCTTTAGATCATGGGAGATGGTATAAATGAAACGTTCCAATTCTGTGTTTTTATTTTCCAGATCATGGATCAAGGTTTGATGTTCAACCAGTTTTTTCTGAAGCTGGTCCAGGAGGCGCGCCTTATCAATCGCAATCGCCGCCTGAACGGCAACATTTTCCATGAGTTGAATTTGCTCGGGCGAATAGGCATCCACCGCATTGCTTTGAACGGACATCATCCCAATGATTTGATCATTTACTCTTAACGGAATCCCAAAAAAAGTACGCAGCTCTATATATTCATCGCCGAGCGGATGGTACGTTTCAATCACAGCCGGGTCAGACATATCCGGCAAGTAAAGAGATTTGCCGCCGGAAATCACGGCTCCGGTAAGCCCCGGCTGTTGATGCAGCGATTGAGGCGGGGTTTCAAATGGCTTTCCTCCGACAAGAAAGATTGGGAAATTAACCATGTTCGTGGTTTCATCATATATAGCGACAAAAAAAGCATCCGCCTGAATGAGTTTAATGATCTGTGCTTGAAGAGCCAGCAACGTATTGTAGAGGTCCCTGCCCGAGGCAAGCGATATGCCCAGTTGATTCAAAAGTGACAATTCCTGGTTCCTGCGCTCGGCAATCTGCGCGGCTTTTTCACGTTCCGTTAGATCGGCGGCGACCGCCACCCAGCCATTCGTTTTATTTTGCGCGTCCAGGATGGGCGCGATGTTCCCGATAAGGGGAACCGCCCGCCCGTCGCGCCGACGCGCTGTTAATTCCCCCGTCCACGCATGGTTCTGCTCCAAGGTCTGGCGAATCGCTTGGAGGGTTTCAGGATTGAGGTCCAAATTAATAACTTCGCGATAACTTCGCCCAACTGCTTCTTCTGCCGTGCAACCGTATAAATCAGCCGCGGCTTGATTCCAATAGACAATGACATTCTCCGCATTTAAACCGACTACGGCTTGTCCGACCTGATCCAGCATGGACTTTTGGGCGGCAAGCTGTTGCTCGTGCCGACGGGATGCACGCAGGCCGTTTTGTAGACTCTCCGTGATGTAACGGATCAACAGTGCAGAACCTAAAATCATTAAGAGATAAGTAATGAACAGAGGAAAATCCGCGGGATCGGGTTTATAGGGCGGGATGATTCTCTGATGTTCGGCATAAATAATTCCGCCCACACTGATTCCACATAGAATTACATAGTGGATGAAAGCCCTGCGTTCCAGAATGAGGCTGGCGATCATCAGAATAACCGGATAAAGCACGGCGATACTCGAATGAATTCCATCCCCATAGAGAATACCGATTGTTTCCAATCCAAGCAAAGAAATAATAAAAAGATACGAAGCGAGCGACAATCTTTTGGAACGCACTAATACTAATACAACGATCATGAACAGAATCACGATCGAGAGCAGGAAGACATAACTGAACTTCCCGATCAAAATATACGGTATCGCAACGATGGAGTAAAAAAGAACAACAGCCATCGCAATGGCTTGAATATAAAAAGAAGAAAGATTTTGGTCGTGATCCTTGAAGTCAGGTTTTCTGATCCATGAATAAACGGATTGGATAAAAGATCGAACGATTTCCATGGATTAGATTTCTCTCAACGCGGATTTCTTGGGCAGTGTAAAAAAGAAAGTGGCGCCTTTTCCCTCTTCACTTTCGACCCAGATGCGGCTTTCGTGAAATTCGATAATTCTCTTCACAAGGGTCAGACCAATGCCCGTGCCTTCGGATTGAGGGTCCAATTTATTGAAGAGACCAAAGATTCTTTCGTGATAAGCAGGCGCAATGCCCATTCCGTTATCCTTGACAAAAAAAATCAGTTTGCCATCTTCTTCGCCGCGTTGACCGATCTCAATCACGGGATGAGGCTGATCCCCCATATACTTTGCGGAATTATCCAACAGGTTTTGCAGTGCCTCGATCAGCCGCTGACGATCTCCGTAAACGGCGGGCAGGTTGGGCTGAGTCCGAACCGAGATGCCGCGCGCATCCAATCGTCCGCGCACATTCTGCAGCGCTTCATTGACCAGGCTTTCAAAAGAAATCTTTTGGGGAGGATTCATCATCCGCCCGATGCGCGAAAGTTCGAGCAATTCCTTCATCAGGAGTTCCATCTTTTCGGTCGCATCATTGATGCGTTTCATATCGTCATGAATACGTCCCTGATTCGCGCTGGCAAGGTCTCGTTCCAGAAAACCCACAAATCCTTTGACCGTGATCAGCGGCGCGCGCAAATCATGAGAAACCACATAAGTGAATTGTTCCAGCTCGGTGTTCTTGGCTTTCAACTCGGCGATCAATTTCTCGCGTTCGGCTTCGACAAGTTTGCGGTCGGTGATATCCAGCCCCGAGGTCAATTCGTAGACCGTTCCGTCTACGTCAAATCTGTCATTGGACAACAGAGCTGTACCGACCTCTCCCGATTTACGGCGGAAATGCAATTCCACGCCTTGAACCTTTTTTTGATTCTTATTCAATTCGTCCAAGATCCTTCTATCTTCGTCCGATGCAAGCAAGGTTATATCGGTGAAGTGATGCCCAAGGATTTCCTCCCGGCTATAGCCGCTCGCATCAATAAATGCCTGGTTAACATCTGTAAATATGCCGTTGGACTCAAGTGTCATCATCACCGGCGTGGTATGAAACGCTTGATAAAATTTTCTTTCAGAAATAGCCAGCGCCTTTTCGGCCTGTTCACGTTCCGCCAACTCCCGTTGAAGTTGATCGAGCAAACGCGCCTTATCAATGGCAAGCGCTGCCTGCACCGCGATCGTTTCTATTAATTGGATCTGGATGGGAGTGTAGGCGTCCACCTCATTGCTTTGCACCGACATCATCCCAATCACATGGCCGTTGACCGTCAGCGGGATCCCAAGGAATGTATGCAGAACATCTCCACCTGTATGATAAGGATGGAATTTCTGCTCCACCTCCGGCGTAGACATATCGGGCAAATACAGCATTTGATTGTTAAGGATGATGGGACCGCTAAACCCCGGGTCCTCATGCAGGATGCGGTCCGGAGGAGAGACCAGTTGGCCTCTCTCAAAGAATATGGGATAGCTGACCACATCCGTTTCCTGATCGTAAAAGGCAACCATGAAAGCATCCGCTTTGATCAAGCGTTCGATTTCGGATTGGAGCGCCAGCAAAGTGCTTTGCAAATCCCTGCCGGATGCCAGCGAAATATTCAATTGATACAACAGGGTCATTTCGTCGGCGCGCCGCTGCATGGCAGACTCGATCCGTTTCCGTTCCTTAAGTTCTCTTTGCAAAGTTATAGAGTTTTGAAACAATGTTTCTGTTAGCACGCGAACTGTGATTGCAGTTAAAGTGATAATGACTGAAGCTGTAAAAAAGTCTCCGGGCACACTTCTAATGATGGCAAAGGGTTTATATAGACCCAACAACTCTCCAAAAACAAGCCATGCCACGCAAAGGATGCTATAGAGGGTCAGGAAAATCATCGTTCGTTTTCGGATGACGAGACTTGCGATAATAAGAACCACCGGATAGCCAAGAACGCTCAGGTTATGAATCCCCTCTCCATAGGTTGCGGTCCATGTGATGGAGGTGATGAATAGAATTGCCAGAACGGCGGCGGTTAGTTCAAATTTCCTGCTGCGGACTAAAAAGAAGGATGCCGAGACAGGAATGATGGTGACCGCTATGATTTCGGCGGCAAGAACGTTCTTGGTAGAGAGAACAATAAAGATTCCGGCAACGAGCGCGGCCAGCATCGAAGTGATGATCCAATAGAATATGCTGGTAATCCGTTCTATATTTCCATAGATTTCGTTCAACAGGAGTGGAGTGTTTTCAGGAGTTTCAGGCGGATTCATGCTTCAT
>DATCTP010000426.1:0-5666 GCA_036567885.1 Anaerolineales bacterium
TCGCTGTCTTGGTTGGTCAGATTCAGGGCCGGGTTCTGCCGCTCGCTCGTAAATCCGCCACGCTGGATTCGCTCAAGGAAGGCATCCGCTTCATGCGCGACACGAAAGTGATTCTCGCCGCCATCACGCTGGATATGTTCGCGGTTTTGTTCGGCGGCGCGGTTGCGCTTCTTCCAATCTACGCCACAGATATTTTGCATGTTGGTGCGCAAGGCTTGGGGATTATGCGAGCCGCTCCTTCGATCGGCGCCATCCTGATGGCGTTCACGATTGCGCATCGTCCGCCGATGAAAAATGCCGGTCGGACTCTGCTGATAGCGGTCTCCGGTTTTGGAATCGCCACCATCGCTTTTGGTTTGTCCACCACGTTCTGGTTTTCGGTGTTGACGCTGGTTTTACTCGGCGCCTTGGATAATATCAGCGTGGTGATCCGCGCTACCTTGATGTTGACCTACGCTCCGAACGAGATGCGCGGGCGCCTCTCATCAGTCAATAATATTTTCATCGCCACATCCAACGAAATGGGCGCCTTTGAATCCGGTCTGACGGCGGCGTTGTTTGGTCCGGTGATCTCTGTGGTCGGCGGCGGCATCGCGACCATTCTGGTAGTGTTGTCCGTTGCCCGCATCTGGCCCGAGATGCGCCGCTTGAAAACGCTCGATGCGCCGGAACCAATTTCGGAGGCCGTTCTCGTTGACATTCCATCCTCCCAAAAGTAGAATAACCATGCTTCGTTCAATCCCAATCTAAGGAGAGGAAGAAATGTTAAAGGAATTCAAGACTTTTATCATGCGCGGCAATGTGATGGACTTGGCGGTGGCGGTCATCATCGGCGGCGCGTTCGGCAAGATCGTTACTTCACTAGTGAGCGATATCATCATGCCGCTCATCGGACTGATCATTGGCGGAATTGACTTCACGGGCTTGGCGTTCACCTTTGGCAGCGCCAAAGTGACCTATGGCAATTTCATCAACAACGTAGTTGATTTTTTGATCATCGCCTTTGTCATTTTCTTGATGATCAAAGCTATCACCAGCCTGCAAAAACCGGTTCCCGCCGCTGCCGCAAGTTCCAAGGAATGCCCGCACTGTTTCACCATGATTCCGATCAAAGCCACGCGCTGTCCGAACTGCACATCCGAATTGTAGATTTTTCTCCTGCTGTAGGGGCACAACATGTTGTGCCCCTACTTGATTCCTTCCGATGGATTTCCTCGATAAACTCAATCCGCAACAACGAAAAGCCGTCACCGCCGGGAATGGTCCCATTTTGGTTCTCGCCGGTCCCGGTTCCGGAAAGACGCGGGTGCTGACCCAGCGCGTCGCCTATTTGATCGCGAACGAAGGCGTGCGTCCGTATCGCATCCTGGCTGTGACCTTTACCAACAAAGCCGCACGCGAAATGCAATCGCGCGTCGAGAAATTGCTGGGCGCCGATGCAACGCAAGGCATGATGCTCGGAACGTTCCATTCGATCTGCGCGCGTTTACTGCGGCGTGAAGCGGACTTATTGCCTGTTCAATCTAATTTTGTGATCTTCGATGCCGACGATCAAGAGCGCATCGTCAAAGGCATTATCAAAGAGTTTAATCTTAGCGATAAGATGTATCGAGCCGTGAGTGTTCATGCTTCGATCTCGAACGCAAAGAATGAATTGATCGCGGCGGACGATTACCCGATTACCAATTATCGCGATGAAGTGGTCAAGCGTGTTTACGCGGAATATCAAAAGCGGCTCATTGCCAGCAACGCCGTGGACTTCGATGATATTTTGATGTACACGGCGCGTTTGCTGGAAGATAATCCGATCGTGCGCGAAAAATATGCGCGGCGCTTCGAGCAAGTGCTGGTGGATGAATTTCAGGATACCAATCTCGCCCAATATACGTTGTTGAAACATCTTGCATCGGCGCACCACAATATTTTTGTGGTCGGCGATCCGGATCAATCCATTTACCGCTGGCGCGGCGCGGATTGGCGCAACGTGCAGCGCTTCGAACAGGATTATCCCGAAGCGCAAGTGATTCTGCTGGAACAAAATTACCGCTCGCGCCAGAACATCCTCGATGCCGCCATGTCAGTCATTGACCGCGCACAACATCGCCGCAAAAAGAATCTATTCACTGAGCGCGGCGCGGGCGAAAAGATTTATTACTATGAAGCCCCCGATGATTACAGCGAAGCGTCGTTCGTTGTGGATAGCATCGCACAGTTGGTTGCCAGCCGCGATTTCGAGCCGGGCGATTGTGCGGTGATGTATCGCACCAATGCCCAATCCCGTTTGCTGGAAGAAGCGTTCCTGCAAGCGCGGCTTCCTTATCGTCTGGTTGGCGCGCAGCGATTCTATGGACGACGCGAAGTCAAAGACATCATTGCCTTTATGCGCCTCGTGCATAATCCCGCCGATGAAGCCAGCCTCGACCGTGTGATCAACGTTCCGCCGCGCGGTATCGGCGATAAAACGCTGCTCACGGTTCATAATGTGGCGCGTCAAAATAACATCTCAGCTGGACTCGTTGTCATTGATTTAGCGCGCGGCTCCGACTCTTCCTATTGGAATCAGTTTACAGGTCGCAGTGTGATCGCGCTGGCAGATTTCGGCGCATCGCTTGCAAATTGGAAAGCGGCCGCGCCCGCCCTCACAGTTTCCGAACTCTTTGATCGTATTGTTGGCGATCTCAATTACAAAGCTTACATTGATGATGAATCAGAAGAAGGCGAAGAGCGTTGGGAAAACGTGCAAGAGTTGCGCCGCGTCGCGGTCGAATATGATGCGCGCACGCTGGAAGAATTTCTCGAAAACGTTGCGCTGGTCGCCGATCAAGATACGCTCAAGGAAGATGTCAACGCGCCTACACTTCTCACGCTTCACGCCGCGAAAGGACTTGAATTCGGCGCGGTCTTCATCGTCGGTCTTGATGATGGAATTCTGCCTCACAGCCGTTCATTCGATGAACCGGAACAGATGGAGGAAGAACGCCGATTGTTTTACGTGGGGATCACGCGCGCCAAAGATCGACTCTATTTGGTGCGCGCCGTTCAGCGCGGCGGACGCGGTTACGCCGAAGAAACGTATCCTTCACGCTTCCTCGAGGATTTGCCAGAAGACTTGATTATCGGAAAATCGCGAACCGGGCGCGGACTCAAAAGCCGCGCGTCTGAATCAAGTTGGCACGCCTCTTCGCGGACATCACAAGCGGCTCCTGTTATGGAGAGCAAATTCCGCGCCGGGACGCGCGTCAAGCATCCGATGTGGGGCGATGGCATTGTGCTCGATAGCAAAATTCAAGACGAAGATGAAATTGTAGATGTTGTCTTTGAAAGCGTTGGCATCAAAAGACTCGCCGCGAGTCTGGCAAACTTAAAGGTGATTTAATTTACGAATGTCATTGCGAGCGTAGCGAAGCAATCTCAGCTTGAGTGGTATTTGGAGATTGCCACGTCGCCGCGAAGCGGCTCCTCGCAATGACAAACCAGCAAGGAGAAACTATGGAATACGTTAGGTTTGGTAATACCGGAATGAAAGTATCGCGTTTGTGCTTAGGTATGATGACCTACGGCTCGAAGAAATGGCGCGAATGGGTTTTGGAGGAGGAGGAAGCCAAGCCATTCGTTAAGCGCGCGTTAGATGCGGGCATCAACTTCTTCGATACCGCTGATGTGTATTCACAAGGCGTGAGCGAAGAGATACTGGGAAATTTATTGAAAGCCTTTGGCATCAAACGCGAGACGGTAGTGATTGCCACAAAAGTTTTCAATGAGATGAGCAACGATATCAACGACCGCGGACTTTCACGCAAACACATCATGGATTCGATTGACAAATCCTTGAAGCGCCTCAAGATGGATTATGTGGACCTATATCAAATCCATCGTTGGGATTACGAAACGCCCATCGAAGAGACGATGGAAGCGCTGCATGATGTGGTCAAAGCCGGTAAGGCGCGTTACATCGGTGCATCTTCTATGTTCGCATGGCAATTCGCCAAAGCACAATACATTGCAGAGATGAGCGGCTGGACGCGCTTTGTCTCGATGCAGAATCACTATAACCTGATCTATCGCGAGGAAGAACGCGAGATGATTCCCTGTTGCATTGACCAGGGCGTGGCGATCATTCCGTGGAGCCCGATGGCGCGTGGGTTCTTCGCAGGCAACCGCACACGCGGCGGAAGCGGCGAAACGATGCGCGCAAAAACCGATCTATGGGCAAATGAACTGTATTTCCGTGATGAAGACTTCACGATTGCCGAACGCGCCAATGAAGTAGCCAAACAACGCGGCGTCAGCGGTTCGCAGGTTGCTTTGGCATGGATACTGCATAAGCCTTACATCACCGCACCCATCATCGGGTCGAGCAAGATGACGCATCTCGACCAGGCCATCGCGGCGCTGGATATCAAACTTTCGGATGAAGAAATCAAACGCCTCGAAGAACTTTACCAGCCGCATCCCATTCGCGGTCATAGTTAAATGACGCGGTTGCTTTATCTGGCGTTTCGAATCTATTGCTTCATCTTTCGTCCGGTCACGTTGGGCGTGCGCGTGATGCTGATTGAGAAAGGTCAAGTGTTACTCGTTCGTCACACGTACATAGATGGCTGGTTCATGCCTGGCGGCGGAGTCAAGCGCGGCGAAACGTTGGATCATGCCGCGCGGCGCGAAGCTCATGAAGAAACCGGGGCAACGCTTAACGATTTGCGGCTGGTGGGCGCGTACACAAATTTCAAGGAATGGAAAAATGACCACAACATCCTTTTCCTTTCCACCGACTTTTCAACCACCGGCGAACACGACCGCGAGATTGCGGAACTCCGCTTCTTTTCGCTCGACGATTTGCCCGCTGACATTTGGCCTGGTCACCGCCGGCGATTGGAAGAATATCGCGACCGAAAACAACTCGAACCGTTTGGCGCGTGGTGAAGCATGGTCTGCTCAAAGTCAAAAAACTATCCACGAATTTACACCAATCTTCACGAATCCAAAGAATTAAGAATTAGCGTATATTCGCGAAGATTAGCGGAGAGGATCATCAATGCCTGACCAGAATTTGAACATGTCATGGATGGTAGAAACATCTCAACATCCGCTTTCATCGTTTGTGGTTTAAAATAGAAACATGGCTGATACATTGAAAATCGTTATTCCCATGGCGGGCTGGGGAACGCGCATGCGCCCGCACACGTGGAGCAAACCCAAGCCGCTGGTCGGCGTGGCGGGAAGAACCGCGCTGGATTATCTTCTGGATATGTTCAAAACCGTTCCGAATCCAAATCGAACCGAATATGTTTTCATTGTCGGTCCATATCTTGGGGAAACCCAAATCCCGGATTTCATTGCCGAACATTATCCTGAGATCAAAGCGCATTACGTTGTCCAAGCCGAGATGAAGGGACAATCGCACGCGCTGTATTTGGCGCGTCAATATCTCACCGGTCCGATGATGATGTGTTTTTCCGACACGCTTCTCGAAACCGACTTTTCTTTTTTGGATCGCGAAAAAAGCGACGGTGTGGCGTGGGTCAAAGAGATCGAAGATCCGCGCCGGTTTGGCGTGGCGGAGGCCAACCAAGACGGATGGGTGACGCGTCTGATCGAGAAGCCGAAGACAACCGAAAACAAACTCGCCGTGGTGGGTTGTTATTATTTCAAGAGCGCCGAAAACC
>DATCTP010000427.1:0-3161 GCA_036567885.1 Anaerolineales bacterium
CTACTAGCAAATAGAACGATGGCTTGATCGCCAGCAAGGCATGATATAGATCGCCAGCCAATTGAGCTTAAATATTCAGAGTCAATTTCTCCCTTTTTGATCAAAGAAGCGTAAATGCGGGTTACGTAGAATAGGAGATCAAGGCCAGATTTTATTGATGCATACTTTGCCTTATATGAGAGTGAAAGAGTCTCTGCCGAGACTAGATTGTATATTGTACTAATAGGTGGAATATCATAACCAAACGAAGGCCACTTTATATCTCTAAGATTTTTGGCGGTCACAAGAGCTTTATATTTAGCTTCAGCGTCTCTATATCGCATTACACCCTTGGTTAAGATTTCCTTTACCTGAAAATTCGCATCACGAAATTGAACATCTATTTTATTGTGGAGATCCAGAGAACAGAGTTCCGTTTCGTCGAATGTTAAATTGAGTTGAGAAAGGAATTGCGATACAACCCATCGTTCGCGTTCTTGTTTACCACCATTTGAAAAGAAGCGCAATTCTTCTAGTGCAGATTTTCTAAGCGCATCCAGTAATTCTTTCTCAGATTTATTTTCAGACTGCAATTGACTCATAGAAAATAATTATAAGCTTTATCATCTATTCAAACATCATTTTTTTGTCGAGATATACGTCACATCCAATCTATGAAGCGATTACGATGGTTTGTCCTGCATTACAAGCCAAGTGATTGCCTGCTCAAAGTCAGTAAATGCTTTTATGCGAATGCCGCGGTTCTTCGCAACCAGTTCGAGAAAGCCCGGATTATCCATTGGTTTCTTCGGCGTGAGAAGGCCGATCTTGCTGCGCCGGAGAGAAGGATGATTTGCTAGAGCTTCACCCAATTCAAAAAGTTCAACCATAGAAAGCACTACCTCTGCTTCGCGAGTATCCACTAACACCTCGTATTCGCCGGGTTGTTTGATTTGCGATGCAATGTCAAGGATGGCTTGTTTGCTTGCCGCGAAATCGAGAATCCCCGTTGCAGTAGTCTTGATGAAGTCTTTCGTATTAATCACCTTCACATTGACTGGCATTGAAACCTCCAATCTTTGCCACCTGACCATAATTTATGCAGAACTGTTCTGTATAATTACGTTTGTACAAATTATACATCTATGTCCTGCTCGCTAACATGGATTTTTGTCGAGATATACGTCACATCCGATCCGTGACGATTTAGACAGGTTACAATTGGGGGAAACCACTATACTTATGAAGAGGAGTTGGCTATGAAGGATTTTCTCGCAATTTCGGACCTATCGTCCAAGCAAGTGCAAGACCTGCTAGACGTAGCGGTCAAACTTAAGAAAGAACATTTCAAGACCGGCAATAAGAAAATATTCAAAGGCAAGGTACTGGGCATGATCTTCCAGAAGCCCAGCCTGCGGACGCGCGTCTCGTTCGATATGGCGATGCGTCACTGCGGCGGCGATGCCTTGTATCTTTCCCCGAATGAGATCGGACTCGGTCAGCGCGAGTCGATTGCGGATGTGGCACGCGTGCTTTCGGGTTATGTAGACGCACTGATGGCGCGTGTCTTCGCACACGAGCATGTTCTGGAATTGGCAAAGTGGTCGGAAATCCCGGTGGTCAACGGCTTGAGCGATTACAACCATCCCTGCCAAGGCATGGCAGATGCGCTCACCATTCAGGAAAAGTTTGGTAAAAAATCGAAAGGCTTGAACGTCACGTTCGTTGGCGACGGAAATAATGTCGCGGTTTCGTTGATGCATGTTTCGGCGAAACTCGGCTGGAACTTTACGCTTGCCAGCCCCCAAGGCTATGACTTGAATCCGAAAACGGTGGAAGTTGCGCAAGAGATTGCCAAGAAAACCGGCAGCAAGTTGACCTTTATCCGCGACCCGCACGAAGCGGTCAAAGGCGCACACGTGATTTATACAGATACGTGGACCAGCATGGGTCAGGAAGAAGAAACCGCCAAACGCGAGAAAGTCTTCCCGCCTTATCAAGTCAATGCAAAACTGGTCAGCGAAGCGGATAAGGATGTGATCGTGATGCACTGTCTGCCCGCGCATCGCAACCATGAGTTGACGGATGAAGTCGCGGACGGTCCGCATTCGGTGATCTTCCCGCAGGCGCATAATCGTCTGCACGCGCAGAAGGCAATACTGGCGCGGTTGTTTGGCGTGGCGTAATGATATTATGGTAGGGGCACAGCGGCGCTGTGCCCCTACAAAAAATTTATTTAGGATGAATTCATGAATTCCCAGGATTACATTGCTTTAGAAGAACAGTACGGCGCACACAACTATCATCCGCTCGACGTGGTCATCACGCGCGGCGAAGGCGTGTGGGTCTACGATGTAGACGGCAAAAAATACTTGGATTGTTTATCGGCATATTCAGCGCTCAATCAAGGCCACGTTCATCCAAAGATTTTGAACGCATTACTGGAACAAGCCAAGAAAGTGACTCTCACCTCGCGCGCTTTCCGCAACGATCAATTGCCGCTTCTCTATAAAGAGTTATCAGAGATGACCGGCTACGAAATGTCTCTGCCGATGAACTCCGGCGCGGAAGCGGTTGAGACCGCCATCAAGTTGGCTCGCAAATGGGCGTATCGAGTCAAAGGCGTGCCGCGTCATCAAGCCGAGATCATTACCGCCGCTGGAAATTTCCACGGGCGGACCACTACCATCGTCTCTTTCTCGACCGAGCCATCGTATCGCGACGACTTCGGTCCGTTCACACCTGGATTTGTCACCGTGCCTTACGGCGACGCCTCCGCCGTTGAAAAAGCGATCAACAAAAACACCGCCGCGGTGATGCTTGAACCGATCCAAGGCGAAGGCGGAGTCATCATTCCGCCTGCCGGTTATTTGAAAAAAGTTTCGGAGATTTGCAAAAAGAACAATGTGTTGTTTATCGCCGATGAGATTCAAACCGGTTTGGCGCGCACGGGAAAATTATTTGCCTGTGATTATGAAGATGTTCGTCCCGATATTGTGATTGTTGGCAAAGCGCTAAGCGGCGGATTTTATCCGGTTTCTGCAATTCTGGCGGATAAGCCTATTCTCGGTTTGTTCACGCCTGGCGAACATGGCTCCACATTCGGAGGCAGTCCGCTCGCGGCGGCAGTGGCACGCGCCGCGCTGGCAGTGATTCGCGAAGAGAAACTGGCTCAACGCGCG